>QIGA01000253.1 GCA_003229915.1 Chloroflexota bacterium | reverse complement strand
CAACAACTTATATACCCGATACTATGGGAATTCCCTGTAGCGTCGTGACTCCTGTCACGACGGAATATGCGTTGCCACAGGAGTGGCAACGCTACACAAGTAGGTAGATAAAATGAAATGGAACTGCTGTAGAGGCGCGGTAACCGCGCCCCTACGTGTAGGTTGGCCGCCCACGGCTGACCTACGCCGGAGATAGGTGGGTTTCACTTCGTTGCACCCACCCTACGATGCTACCCATGATTCTCAAACAGGCTCCTAGTCCATGCTAAGGACATCTCTTGATTTGGCCTCCGAGAGTATCCTCAGCAAACTGGTGGTGACCTTCCTGCGCAATCCTCGGTAGGACTGCGTACCCGCGACTACGCCCATCATAATCCGGGCGAAGGTCTCGCTTCGTGAGATCAACGCTACGCCACGCTCCAGCATGTCGGTATTGTAGACGAACTCACGGAGTCGGCATGCTTCAACGAAATCCCGATAATAAGCCTCTCGCCACAGAGCATCGAATCTGGCTGGCTCCCCGCCTGTGATAGCCTCAGCCGCAAGGTCGGCTCCCCACAGCGCATAGCGTATGCCTTCCCCCAGTAGCGGGTCCACGTGCCCCGCGGCGTCACCTATGAGAATCCAGTTCTTCCCCGAACAGGGGATTTCATAGAACTTGGGCTCCCTCGCCATCGGTATCAGCGCTCCGAAGGGGGCAATCCTCTCTATATCCGGGCAGTACTCTGCGATGAACCCATCGAGGTACTTCTTCAGGTTCTTGGCCTGCTTGATATCCAGGCCAACCCCGATGCTTGAATGCGTCTCCCGGGGGAATATCCAGGCGTAACCTTGAAAGCCCTTGAGGAACTTCATGACGCTGTAATCGCGCTCCACACCTCTCGCGTAGTAGCCGATACAGGCACATACGTCCTCTCTCGGAATGCGGCCAACGGTCGCCCTTCGTACCACGCTGCTCGCTCCGTCAGCACCCACCACCAGCCTCGAACGGTATTCCCCCTTTTCCGTCCTGACAAGCCAACCAGTTGCGTCCTCCACTACGCCCGTAACCCTTTCCTTTATCAGCTTGGCACCAGCATCCACAGCCTTTTGCAATAGGTACCCGTCCAGATGCTCCCTCGCCACATTCATAAGGGTTTGCCCGCCAACCATGGCCTCCTTACCTTCCGGAGATATGAATAGCATTTTGTCAATGTATCTATATGAACAGGGGACATCCTTCAACAGCGGGAATTTCTCCAGGGCGAAAGGAGTAACACCTCCGCCACAGGGTTTCTCACGCGGATGCGAATGCGGATGCGAATCATCGTAGATAACCGCCTGGATACCGCTCTGGGCCAGACGGTATCCAAGGTATGCCCCCGCGGGCCCACCACCTACGATAACGATATCCACAACCATCTCGAACGCTGCCCTCCGCCCTCTAAGAGCCGCTCTCGACTGTGAATCTGGCCACCCTGGGAGCTTCCAGGAACTCCCACCTGCCCCGCGCGCCGCAGTCCAGCGCGGCCACTTCAATGTGCAGCATGGCGATTCCGCAATCCAGTCGCTTGGAGACACCAAAGGTAAACCTGGGGTTGTCAACCGATATGGTGATGCTGCCTGGCTCGACATCGAAGCGCCAGGGCTGCCTGTTGATGGCGGAAGGAGCTATCCTGGCTGCTTCCAGGGCCGGTTCCATCCATTGTGGCCAATCCGCTCGATCCAGCCCGCTAACCAACTCCGCCAGGGGTTTGCGCCGGTGGGACCTCCCGAAGCCGGTCATTATTCTCTCCTCCCGGGTGAAATCTCCCACCGCGCGACCGACTGGAGTTACCGCCAATACCCTTTCGTTGTCAGCGATGCCCACAACGGATGCGGCGACTTTCGGACGGAAGAAGCCGCCCACCCAGCAGGTCGCCAGTCCGATGGCTGTCGCCTCCAGGATGGCGCCCTCTCCCACATATCCGACCTTCTCCTGAATGTAAGGATCATCCATGTCGCCGGTGAAGGCGATGAGGGCCGCCGCGCCTTTTATTTTACCGTAGGAGCCCACAGCGCCCTTAAAGATTCTATCGGGTGACTGTGTAACCAGGTCCGCACGAGCTTCCTGAAAGGGCCTGAATTCTCGGCAAATCGTCTGCAGTTGGGCCAACTGCCCTGGCTCAAGCTCCCCAGAGTCGTACCTGCGGCGGGACCTTCTGGTAGAAATGGCAGCATGCCATCGTGAAAACGGTATCTCCATCTATGACACCCCCTTCCTCCAGGCATGATGTCACTTTTTGGGCAAAACTGCAAGACAGGCTGCCGCTGCAGCCGATCAACCCACCATCTGATCCTCCACCAGTACCAGCACTATTACTATTTCCTTTCGCAAGCAGGATAGATAGGTGATTTATAGCATATGCGCGGCATTGTTTCCCCTCTGCCAGAATAGATGATTTGAGTAATATAGTTACGCCCGGAAATAGGACAAAAGTAGGATGTAAACACGACACATGATGCGCTATACTCTGAGTTCACAGAGTGCCTAATCTTAAAGGGGACGTGGGAAGGAAAGAGGATTTCTCGTAAGGGAGCCCCTATGAGCACAGTGCTCCGCCTGGTGAAAGAAAGAGTAAGGGAAGCTGTGGAAAGGGATCGCCGCGCCGAGGGGCGCGTGG
>QIGA01000161.1 GCA_003229915.1 Chloroflexota bacterium | reverse complement strand
GGCATAGCCCGTGGAACTCTGCCCTTCGGGTTATAAAATGTAGCAACTGACTGGAATTCTGATCGCTATTTTGGGGTGTTGCACAGACGTAGGGGCGTTCAATTGAACGCCCCTACTTGCCTCGCACTCACATCCAATTCCAAGCATGGGTTTTGTCATTCTGAGCAAAGCGAAGAATCTCCAGACCCTTCGCTATCGCTCAGGGTGACATCACTAAACCATTCCTCGCTCAGATCTACCCATTGCGGATTCAACGCTTCGATCAAAGCCATCTTCTTTCTCCGTAGCCAACCCTTGATCTGCTTTTCCCTTTTGATCGCAGCCTGCACATCGCTCGTCATTTCATAATACACAAGCTTTGTAATGTTATATCTCCGTGTAAATCCTCGAATCGTCTTGCTCTTATGTTCATAAACACGCCGCACTAAATCGTCTGTTACTCCTATGTACAGCGTTTTGGATCTATTGGTCATCATATAAACCCAATACTGTTTCATACTCTCGTACAAAATGCATGGGAAAACCAACTATCTTCAAGGTTCCTCTTAAACACTTGGCCGTCGCCATCCCAAACATATCCAACCAAGCCTACAGACCACGAAAGCAGTACTTACTATGCTGTCACCACTTCTCTCTCAGCATCAACCCTATGTTGGGCAGAAACTGCGTCAGAGGGAAATTGGGCGGACATTCCACACCAGGCTCAACGGCAACAACTTCACGCCCGGTCTTGTCTGTTATGTCCATGGCCAGCTTCGGGTCCAACGCAAGCTCTCCGCTGAGATAGACAGCGACCTCCGGGGCGAGCTGAGCGTCACGATAGCTTCGATTGTAATAATCAATAGTAAAGGGAAGCTCACGCAGAAGATTCTGGGAAGCCACCTCAGGATCAGGCGAGGCGTCCTTCACGGAAATGCAGCGGAATAGCGCGGGGAAGGACCTGTCCACAATGACCACTTCGACGCTATCTACCTCACCATGAACAATTATGCCATCCTTGCAGTTCACAGCCCTGAGCAAGGCAAAAGGTTTGAGTTCAATTCCCCTTAGAGCTATCCTCCCCGCACGGCAGGCATCCACGACGCCAACAACATTGTTTTTAGGGACAGTGAGCGCATAGACCTGCTGCCGCCCATTGCCTTCCGGCAACATCTGCCAGTATACGAAATCGACATCCTGGGAGCCCGGCATAGTTCTCTTAATCTCACGGCTGATTATTTCCTTCATGTTACCCTTTTTGACGCCAGGCAGGTTGATCGTCTGTGTCGCAGCGCCAGCGCTGGGCACAGCGCAAACCACTCCTCCCCTGGGGATGTTATTCTCACTAATTGCTTCAGCCATGATATCGCCCACCGCGTCCGGCGCAGCAATCAGACCCTCTCTCGCAAGATTGGGGCCGAGAGGAACGCTATACCAGCTCTCAATCTTCCTTCCGGAGACTTCCTTCCGGAGAAGATGAGCATCCTCAGAGCCATGCTCTCAATAGTAAACGCCATTGCGCGACCATCAAACAATCTCATGATTATCTGCCCCCTAACGCTGGCTGATGACTGCTACCGTGAATTTGCCCTCCCAGGTCGCCCCTTCGCCTTTCTTACCACTCACGTCCCTGACCTCGATGCTGCTGAAAGCGCCTGCCTCGATGGACTTGATAAACGCGATAATGTCACTCAGTCCCCCTGCTGCGGTTACCTTAGTCTCGTAGACTGGATATCTCTTCCCGCCAAGGTTCTCAGTGCCAACAGGCGCGACCGGTCCGATTTCCTTGATCGTAACGCGAGACAGAGCTGCTCTCTCCGCTATGAAAACGCTCAGGTCAACAATCGGCAGCTTCGTAGGAAACTCCGGGCCGCCCTTCAGCGCCGCCTCCTCAGACCTCAATCCATCCACATCATACTGTGCCTGAGTGACCTTCAGGTTCGTTTCAGCAACCAGCTTATCATTCTCCGCCTGCGCCCGGCTGTCGGTTGCAGACCGCCACTGCATCATTAACACCACATTCGCCGCCACCAATAAGACCACAATCGCGGCGATGGCAACGAATCGGCCATTGCCTCTCACAAACCCAATCATCTCCCACCCCCGGGCGCCACTTTCAAAGTAAGCGAAAAGGTTGAACCCTTAAGTGATGGCACACCCGTAAGAACAAACCCCTCGTAGCTGTCCAGCACCCGTCCGTAGGATGTCACCGCGCTATAGCCCGGAGCAGTACCTTTCACTTCAAGACTGTCTCCTGTCTGAGTAAGTGTAGTGATCGTCACCCCACTTGACCGACGCGCGTTCACGCTGCCCAGGGCGTCGCCCCAGCCTATCCTGGAGGCAATGAAAGCGTTGTAGGCCTTCTTCATCGCCTTCAGATTGCTGACAGACTTGGTCAGCGCGACCGCTTCGGCATCGCTCTGGATTGCGCTGATCTCCTTATCGATAGCCGCTATCCGGTCCTCGCTACTCGCCCTGTCGGAGTCAGCGTTGTTTTTCGCCAGACCAAGGGCAACGCCACCGCCAACCAGCGCCACGATCAATAATATTAACAGCAATGTCTTCGTCGCTATGAGAGGTCGGGGGCGCAGCTCTTCAGGTAGCAGATTGATCTTGATGTCCATCCTACCTTTTCTCCTCCAATCCCATACTGACGTGCATATTATCCTGTTTCCAAACGCTTTTCAACCCCCCAAACCCTCCATTATGGGGGGGCCTTTAGTACCGGGCAATACCTCCCCCAAATTGCTATTGTCTCCGAGAGAAAGCATTTTAGGTGTCATTGCGAACTCTTTTCCCGCGTCATTACGAGCCGAAGCCCCATGTCATTGCGAACCTTTTTCTCCTGTCATTGCGAGCCCTTCGCCCTATGTCATTGCGAGCGCAGCGAAGCAATCTCACAGGCTCAGGACAAGCTCCGCGAAGCAATCCCATCATAATTACATTCGAGATTGCTTCGTCGCCCTTCGGCTGGCTCAGGGCTCTTCGCAATGACATATGTATCATGCCCTTCACCGCCAACATGCTCTTCATGCCGCTGCCCGTGACTCTTTCCTGCCACTGCAACTGCCCTTTTCCCAAACCATTGCCAGCGCCTCTTTTCCCTGTCATTGCGAGCGCAGCGAAGCAATCTCACGGGCGTTAGGGCGTTCCACGGAACGCCCCTACACCCCACGCTCCCACCACCCTTAGACTGAGATGTAGCAACTGACTGGTGTTCTGATCGCTGTTTTTGG
>QIGA01000061.1 GCA_003229915.1 Chloroflexota bacterium | reverse complement strand
CCTGGTGGGAGGGGATTAAGGGGAGGGGGGTTCACCCTCACCCAACCTCTCCCTTCAAGGGAGAGGAGATTTATGTGAAAGCATGCCAAAGACTAATAGTTAATGAAATCCACAGATTAAGGGTTAAGCAAAGGCATCGCTGCGTCTCAGCTTCCCGCGAAACGCGAAAAATCCGTGGGGATAACGTGTAACTCAGCTACGAGAATGCTGGCGGGTTTGCCCAGCCAGCTTTGGATACCTTTACACGGTACTGCATTTCGCGGGAGCCTCCGATAGCCCAATTGTTGACATTTCGGCAGTGCGTGTACTATGCTCCTCAGAAAATCGGGGTGTTGTGCCGTAGGCTCTTTGGGAACACCACCAGACCGTTGCCAATTGGTTGGGAGCTGCCATGCCTTGCAATCCGACCGGCAATCAAGGAATCTAAATAGAATTGCGCTAGTCGCAGTTCGGGAGGTGCTACAACATGAACGAGAAAACAGGTTTGCAATCAATCATTCCCAGCAAGAAGGAGATCGGCCTCATGGCTTTGCGAGGATTCGGGCTTTTCTTGACCATCTCGGGCATGGTTGGCATTACAATCATCCTGGGGCCGCTGAACTACATCGTGCGAGACCTCACCTTCACCCTGGTTTTCGATAGCGAGCTTTACGCCTTCCTTCTGTTCCTGCTGCTCGCTGTTATAGGAGGTGCTATCGAGTTCCTGTCTAACGAAGGGCTCAAAGCCCTGGAGAAACAGCGATGATGGGATCATCGCACTAAGCAAGGAGCACCGCATATGGATGAGCCAACCAAACAGCGGTTTCGGGCCAATCCGGCCCGGTTCCTCGAAGAATCCATCAAGGCATATACACTCACCAGCCCGCTGAACCGGCTCCCGGCCTTCGGCAGTACTCCTATCTTCGAGGAGCCGCTCGTTGGCTTCGCGGACGGAGACGACCCTATTTTCACGGAGTACAAGACCATAATAGCCGAATTCCACCTCACGCCCCGCGAGGCGCTCGCCTGGCACCTGGCGGAGACGCTGGAGGACAACCCTCCGGAGTTGCCAACAGTCAGCGTCGTGTCACTGGCCCTGCCCATTGCCAGGGAGACCAGGCTGAGCAACCGCAGGGAAACAAAGGGGCCTTCTCTGAGGTGGAACCACACCCGATGGCAGGGGCAGGACTTCATCACCGAGATGACACGCCACGTGGTCTCCCTGCTGGAAGAGCTGGGGCAACACGCCATGGCCCCCGAGCTGGCGCCTTTCTTCAAGATGCGGAGGCTCCCCGACGGTCTCGGTTCCGTCTGGTCGCTGCGTCATATCGCCTACGCCGCCGGCCTGGGCACCTTCGGCCTCAGCGACGGCTTTATCACCCCCAAGGGTGTAGCCCTGCGCTGCGCCAGCGTTGTGACCGATCTCAAGATACCACCCACACCCAGACCCTACCCTGACCACCGGGCAAACTGCCTCTTCTACGCCACTGGTTCCTGCGGCCGCTGCATCGAGCGCTGCCCCGGCGGCGCTATAAGCGAAAAGGGACACGACAAGAATAGATGCCTCGTAGTCTTGATTGATGAGCAGAAGCCCTGGATCGACGGAGTCCACGGTGATGGCTATATCGGAGCCTATGCCGGCTGTGGCCTGTGCCAGACCAAGGTGCCGTGCGAAAGCAGGATACCTCCACCGCCCAAGCGCAGGTGAGCGAATAAACGTCTTTCCGAGCAGAAAGGGCCTTAATCCGTGGATTTCATTAACTATTAGCCTTTGGCATGCTTTCACATAAATCTCCTCTCCCTTGAAGGTGAGGGTGAACCCCCCTCCCCTTAATCCCCTCCCACCAGGGGAGGGGAATTACGATGAGCTCGTGGTTAAGTTTGAGAATTCACCTGGCAGGTGGGCTTTTTGAACCCGGACTCACGGATTAAGGAAAGGAGCGCTGACCTTGCCCGGGAGAGAGACTGTTCGTCATGATGGGTTATCATGTAAATAATCTATATCGACGGGCCAGAGCCGCTCAGCGCCAGGTGGTACAAATATATCAACCTGCAGTTAATCTCCAAGCTATTCCAAACTCCAGAGGAAGGGCCACTTGTCCCGGAATGTTTCGCTAACTGGTCATTGAAAAGCGCCTGAGGGAATATTTTACGAATGTCGGCAACGGCAGTGTTGAAGTTCGCGAGTGAGGAGTAAGTCATCCTGGCACCCAAGAACGAATAGCTCATGTGCTTCTGAAGGATATCCACGCGGGGTTCAGACGATTTAGGTTCATAGAGCCTTAGAAACCATTCAGATTGAAGAGACGGGTCACTGGTTTTCTCTCTGACTTTGCGCCAAATAGGAATGCCGCCCATCAGCACTGTCAAAGGCAGATTAATCTTGGTCTTCGTCGTTATTTCTTCCGCCTCCGCGTAACTATCCGCCCTTCCCTTGAGAATTAAGAAGACATCCTTTGATACCATTCTCCTGGCCCGGTCATTTTTGTCCCGAAATACAACCTCATCGTGGTCAAATTCCAGGCTATATGCGATGAAAGCTTGTTGAGGTTTACGGAGTTCAGAGTCCTTACACAGAATCGACACAAGACCCATGTCTCGCAGGCTCTCAGCTATCGACTCTGCGATCTGGACACTCTCGCAGTGAGCAATGATTCTCGGAATATCCCCGGCCAGGGCAAGGCGAGTGTCGTAAGTATCTTTATTTATGATAGCTGCCACCTTCATGATAAGGTCTGACTCAATCGTATCCGGCGGCGCTACTACCACATGTACAATCTCACTACCACCCATCAGCGTTCGTCCTCGCTCGTTTCACCAAAGAACAAGTATCAACTACACTAACATGGTGCTCAGTATGGGTCAAACGCCGTTGCCCTGTACTGGATTATGGGGGGGGCTTATACTTGACGCAAGGTAGGGAAAGGAAATCATACTAATAGAGTGGCTAGATAGCAAGGACGTTACTAGTCAGTGGGAATACTTAGACGAAATAGAATCCCTTAAACCAAGTAAATGTAAATCTGT
>QIGA01000265.1 GCA_003229915.1 Chloroflexota bacterium | reverse complement strand
GCTCCTAAGAAACTGCCTCCCCGACACTGAGCCGTTTCTTCACCAAGTAACCCCGACATGTCGGGGTGCTGTACTCGCAATGACACCCAAACTCTGGCTTTTAAAGCCAATCGCTATTTCGGGGGCTTGCCAAAGCAACCTCCAAAGCGGTAGAATTGGTGAAGGTTGAGGAACAGGGGACAGAGATTCGAGAGGGCAACCTCAAAAGGACGGAAAAGAAGATGGCCAAGAAATCACGAAAGGCAGCCGCAAGATACTCAGAGTTGAGCAGGGCAAAGAAGAAGGGGCAACGAGACAAGCTCCCTCATCAAACCCCAACTGTTTCTGTATCCACACCTCAGGGAATAGCTGAGCCGAAACCAGCAAGGAAACCGGTTTCCGAGCCGGTGCCAAGGATGCAAGCTGAGTTGAAGCGAGGTGCGCGCAGCTATCAATACGTGAGGACTGATTTGAAGAGGATTGGCGTGCTGGCCGGGGCGATGATCGTCATTCTCATCATACTTACTTTTGCGCTGGGTTAGGACTACTCTTCCTCTTCCTCCTCCTCACCTTCATCCTCAAGTGGACTTGCGCCCGACCACTCCTTCGAAAGAGGCAGTGACGCGCTGAGTTTCCCTCCCGATCTCCTTCGGGTCGTCGGCAGCTTCTGAATAGCTTCTCTCACTTGGGATATCCTCTGTTCGGGGTCTTGCACCGAGATGTCCACTACCACTCCCTGCACTCCCAGTCGCCACAAGCTCTCGATGTCGTCAATTGGGGAACCAGGGGGCAGGGCCGCTACGAGGTGCTTTCCCGCTCCGGCGGCCAGGCGTTCGTAGACCATGAGTTGTTGCACAGTAAGAGGGGATTCGTCATCGCCAGTCGGACTGAGGAGAACAGCGTCGACAGACAAGCGCTGTATGGATTTGCCCAGGTTATCGCTCAACGATGGGTTGATCCGGAGCACCTTCCCGATTTTCCCCACATTCAGTACCGCTGCTGGGCTTCTGGCTGGGGCAAAGACTACAAAGTCACAACCCATCTCAACAAGCTGTTCCACTTCCTCCTTGGTTACCATATCCATAGATACTCCCCAGGGAATGTCAATCTTTGCGCTACTGAGTTGAGCCAGGGCTTCGTCCCTTTTCTTCGGGCGCTCAATAGTCATCAATACAGCGTCAGCGTTTGCCTCTGCAGCGATGGTAGCCAGTTTGGCGTTTCCCTCGGGTATGCTGGCGATCACCACCATCGGCAGGATTTTCGCCCTGTTTACAGCAGCCCCGAAACCAAGAGGCTGGCCTCCTCCCTCAGAGAGCCGCTCCAGTTTCTCCAAAAGCTTGCTCATGTTCTCCCTTCTTGGTTCTCCGCGTCTCAGCTAAATAAGCTGGCCAGAGAGCGAATCGAGCTAACGGCATGCAGTTTGGCAATCGAGTTGCTGCGTGGCGTTGTGGCTCACAAAGTAGCATAACTAGCTGCTTGGTATGGTGTCAAGCCTCGCTCCCAAAAATAGCGATCAGAACACCAGTCAGTTGCTATATCTCAGTCTAGGGGTGTAGGGGCGTCCTTCCACGGAAGGATGGAACGCCCTAACGCCCGTGAGATTGCTTCGCTGCGCTCGCAATGACCCCCAAAATTCTGGCTTTTAAAGCCAATCGCTATTTCGGGGTCGGTTTGCAGCCTTGACGCGGCTTCCCAGGAAGCCAGTAAAGTACGATCTTCTCACGTACTATTTCCTAAGCCAAATTTGAACTGTTGGGCTATTCACAAGGCGGTGTCTATGGGCTATGCTATGACACAGGTCGGCTGCGGCTGTAAGGTAGCAGGCGATCCTGGTTCACCATACTTCGACAGACTGGGACTGGGCTGCGGTTGATCGAGGTGAGGCGAAGGAGGCAGGCGCAATGACTGACAATCTCGATACTGATAGCATGCTAGACATCTTCAAAAGTGTGGAGATGGAAGAGAGCTTTATCAGCGTACTATCTCGCGAATTGAGTGATGTGAGCATCCATTCCCTGCTGGAGCAGACCAGGCAGGTTGCAGGCGAGATCAAGCGGGGGCACTAGAGGTTTATCTGAAGGTCGTCCGCTGAATGGCCCTCCGAATTGTTGAGCCCCTCGTATGGCATCTCTTTCAACTGCTCTCCAACTGTAATCTCCGCATACCTTACTACCCCGCCTGCTCGGAACCTATCTGACAACTATGGGTAGGTTGGGCGCAGCGAAACCCGCCGTTTCTATCTCCATTCGAGGAGGTGGGTTCCATTTCATTTCACCCACCCTACACTGCTGAGTTTCCGGACATACCCCCAGGGATTGCCTGCTTAGTCGGTGTAGAAAGAGATAGCGAGAACACCAGGCCCAGCGTGGACTCCCATTCCTGGAGTAAACTCCGTGAGATACAACTCGGCACACTTGAATCGTGAGCCGATCTCCGCCTTGAGCTTCTCCCCTCCCTCCGGTTCGTCGGCATGGTGCACCATTACGTGGGCTGTAGAGTCACCAACCCTTGCGGTCATTAGCTCCAGCATGCGCTTAACAGCCTTCGCCGTTGTCCTGGGACGTGCCACGGGGGTTGTTTCGCCTACCAGAGTGGAATGCTCCAGGACGGGCTTCATGTTCAATAATGACCCTGCCCAAGCTGCTGCCTTGGCGATACGGCCTGTTCTCGCAAGATAATAGAGTGTGTCCATCATGGCCAGGTGGTTTACTCTGCCTATCATGTTCTGTGCGGCAGTGGCAACTTGGGTCAGCTCTGCTCCTTGGCTGGCGGCCCGGGCCGCCTCAAGGGCTACAAAGCCAAGCGCGCCGGCCACGGCTCGGCTGTCGATCACTTCGATGGCTGTGTCAGGGATTACCTCCTTAGCTTTCTCCTTGGCTACCATTGCAGCTTCGAAGGTCTTGCTTTGCAGACCTGTGAGGGTTACGCAAAGTATGCTCTCTGCCTTCTCGCTCAACTGCCAATAAGCGTTCAGGAAGTCTCCTGCCGACGGAGTTGAGGTGGTGGGTAGCTCCTTCCTTCTTCTCATTATCTTATAGACTTCGCTGGGGCTGATATCGACCCCGTCGCGATAGCTGTTACCCTTGTGGATTATCACGATGGGTACTATACAGATATCGTGCTTCTCCACCAGTTCGATTGGCAGGCAGCATGTGCTGTCAGCAACAACAGCGACCTTTTTCATTTAGACGCGCTCCTCACATACCCAGCGGCACCTCATTTGCCTGGAGGTTCGGCACACTGTACAGCTTCCGCCGCTGTTTCGGGTCGCCCCGGCAGTTCCCTGATCTACCGTGGGGATATTGTAGGGGAAAATGAAAGGAAAAAGCAACCTTTTCGTCCACGGTTTTCCCTGAATCACTAAGATGGTGTCCCAAAACTTAGCGAAAACGGGGCAGCCTGGAGCATCTGCTCTGGGCACAGTTGGAACCTACCCATAACTGTCAGAAAGGCTTCTGGCCCAAGCTCAAGCTCTTGTCCCACCTGTCCCTTCCTGATATACTGTGCCCACGTTCCTGG
>QIGA01000162.1 GCA_003229915.1 Chloroflexota bacterium | reverse complement strand
CGAGCCAGCCCCAAGCTCGCAGAGAAGATCAAGAGGATGATGCAGAATTGGGGAATGGAAGAAGAAGACGCCGGCTCCTAAACCTGATGTCGCTGTCCCCCCGATTCCATTAGCCCTTCAGGCGCAAAGCTGTGTCCCGTCTTCGCGGCTAGCGCTACAGCCCGACCACGTGCTGCCGCTCACATGCTATAATATAGCCCACCGCCACACTTGAAGATTAAAACACTATGATCGAACTGCGCGATGTCTGGCGTCTCTACCGCATGGGGGGTGAGACGATCAACGCCCTGGCCGGCATTGATCTGGAGATCAAGCAAGGGGAATTTGTATCCATTGTCGGCCCCTCAGGATCGGGCAAGAGCACACTCCTCAACATCATCGGAGGCCTCGATACCCCCACCACAGGGAGAATTGAGGTCGATGGGCAGGACCTGAGTAAAGCCCGCGACAGAGAGCTTGCTTCCTATCGGAACAAGAAGGTAGGCTTCGTTTTCCAAACCTTCAACCTGCAGCCCACTTATACCGCTCTGGAAAACGTTTCTCTGCCACTGATGTTCGCCAAAGTCCCCTTGGGGAGGCGCAACCAGATGGCCAGGGAGGTCATGACAACAGTGGGGCTGTCCGGCCGCCTGAAGCACAAGCCGAGCCAGCTTTCAGGGGGAGAGAGACAGCGGGTTGCCATCGCCCGTGCCCTGGTAAACGACCCCCAGATCCTGCTCGCAGATGAGCCTACGGGGAACCTCGACAGCAAGATCGGCGAACAGATCATGGATCTCTTGACCCATCTGAATAAGGAGAGGAGCCTAACACTCTTGCTGGTCACCCATGACCTGAAAACTGCCAGCCATGCCGATCGCATGTTGCAAATGAGCGATGGCCAGATAACCGAAACTGCGGTTAAAGGACGAGAGACGTGAGCTCCTTGGACCTCCTGCGCAGTGCCTTTTCCAACCTGAAACGCAGAAAGCTGCGAAGTTTCCTGACCATTCTGGCTGTGGTCATCGGAGCAGCGCTGGTATCAGTGCTGGTCTCTCTGGGAGTCGGCGCACAGGGGTTCCTCTCAGCTCAAGTCCAGGCAATGGTGCCACCAAACGTGGTCATGGTAGCCTACTCGCAGCAGGTATTTGAGATTGGTTTCGGAGGGCCTATCTTCGGTGGCAAACCCCAGGAGATCGCTGAAGACGAAGGAGGCCGTTTCGACCTGAGGCCACTGACAGCTCAGAATGTCGAGGACATTCAAGCTCTGGAGCACGTGGAACGGACAGACCCCTACATTATGTTGGCAGCGGACTCGGTGAGGTTGGAAGGATCGGAAACAAGGTTCCGCACGATGGTTGTGGCTCTCTCCGCATATCAAGTGGAAACCAGACGGCTTATGGCGGGAAGATATCTCACCGACCAGTCGCAGGGAGAAGTCATTATCGCCAATGAGTACCTCGAAGCCTTTGGTTTCGCGGAGGCACGGGATGCCCTGGGACAGAAGGTCGTGTTGCAGGTCAGACAGGCTCTGGCCATAATAGGGTTGCCCGCCGAGACCAAGAGCTTCAGCTTTGAGATAGTGGGCGTAGCCGAGAAGACCGTGAATTCGAGGGAAATCATCATCTCCCTCGAGGACGGCAAGGAGATCGCCCGCTTCTGGACAAACAGCCCCGATGTGTATACCGATAAGCAGCCCCCTTCAATACTCCAGGCCAAAATCGACAGCAGCCAGTATGTGGACCAAGCAGCTCAAGAAATCGAAGACCTTGGCCTGGGCACGATTACATCGGATGAAATATTGGGGCTGATTGGCACCATCTTCAGTATCATTCAAGCGGTACTCGGCGCCTTCGGGCTGATCGCCCTGGGTGTAGCTTCACTTGGGATCAGCAACGCATTGATCATGGCCATGTACGAGCGCACCAGGGAGATCGGCGTGATGAAGGCAGTAGGAGCCTCGAAGGGGACAATTCGCCTGCTGTTTACCCTGGAAGGGGCGATCATCGGTTTCCTGGGAGGGGTTATTGGCGTGGGCATCGGCTATGCCTTTGGTTCCTCAAGGATTTCGAAACCTTCGATATCTCCGCATTCCCCTGGTGGCTAATCGTAGGTGTCATAGCCGCGAGCACTCTAATCGCTGTGTTGGCTGCTCTCTACCCGGCCCGTCGAGCATCCGGGCTCGACCCCATCGAGGCATTGAGGTACGAATGAGACTTGCGTACCCAACGACCCAGCAGAGTAGACCCTTCCATCAATCCAACCTATAATGAGATTCCTTGTTTTGAGCATAGGTAAACGCCATCAACCCATTAGGAGGCTGAATTGAGCAGAGATGAAGAGCATCAGGCACCGATAGCGCTGAAACCCATCGCCTGGGTCAAGAACGATGTCAAGGAGACGGGAAAACACGACTGTTCACAGGTAGTGTCCGAGCTAACGTTCGACAACGGCCTCGATGACGCGATGGACGGGCTGGAGGATTTCTCACACCTAATAGTCCTGTTCTGGATGCACCGGTCTCCAGTATGGGACCGTTCTACATCCAAGGTTCACCCGCAAAGGAGACCAGACCTGCCTCTGGTTGGAGTGCTCGCCACCCATAGTCCGTTCAGGCCCAACCCATTGGGCTTGACAGTAGTAAGACTCCTGGAGCGAAAAGGCAACGTACTCAAGGTAACCGGGCTCGATGCCATCGATGGCACGCCAGTGGTCGATATCAAGCCCTTCCTCCCCGGCGACGAGGATGCCCAAGCTAGAGTGCCCGATTGGGTGCTCAAATTGCGCCAGTACAACAAAAGGTGACCCTTCGGGGCCGACACTGAAACAACTATGGCCAGTGTGAAATACACAGAGGCGCATGCGGACAACAACCTGGATAGCTCCCTAGGGCGACAGCTAATTGAAGTCTACCGACTTCTCCTCGATCGCTATGGCCCCCAACACTGGTGGCCCGCGGATTCTCCCTTCGAGGTTATCATAGGAGCTATACTCACCCAATCCGCAGCCTGGGGAAATGTGGAGAAAGCTATTCTCAATCTGAAACAAGCGGGCGTCCTGGCTCCCGCCTGCCTCCGCGATCTTGCCATCGACAAACTGGCGGAGCTCATCTATCCGTCAGGATACTACAATGCCAAAGCGTTGAAGATCAAAGCCTTCGTCGAACGATTGGAGGACGCCTATCAGGATTCCCTGGAGAGACTATTCTCCCTCGATGTCTCCAGCCTCCGCAGGGAGCTTCTCGCCATCCACGGCATCGGCCCCGAAACAGCGGACTCGATAATCCTGTATGCCGCCCAGAAGCCGATATTTGTCATCGACGCCTACACCCGACGCATACTGACCCGACTCGGGTTCAGCCCGCCCCGAGACGACTACACTTCTTTCCAGACGCTATTCATGGAGAACCTGCCCACCGAAGAGAGGCTGTTCAACGAATACCATGCGCTCTTCGTCCGCCACGGCAAGGAGGTATGCAAGAAAGCCCCTCTCTGCGATCAATGCTGCTTGAGAGGCGTTTGCCTTTACCGGTAGTGGGAGTAATGAAGTGAAACCCGCCAACTTCGTTTGCAGTCATCCGCAAG
>QIGA01000045.1 GCA_003229915.1 Chloroflexota bacterium | reverse complement strand
TAATAGGCCCGACCGGCGCCGGCAAGACAACGCTCCTGCGTCTCATAGGCCTCCTCGATAGACCGACATCGGGGAGAATCCGCTTCGGCGGTCACGAGGTCACGGATTCCGACCGGGGCGGATTGGGAATACGTAGAAAAATAGCGATAGTTTTCCAAAGGCCTGTTGTTTTCAACGCGAGCGTCTACGATAATGTCGCCTACGGCCTGAAGGTCAGAAAGGAGAAAGGAGCCAGCCTGCTCAACAAGGTGGCGAACGCCCTGGAGACCGTAGGCCTCTTGGGATATGAGAAAAGGAATGCGCGAACACTATCGGGAGGAGAGGTTCAGAGAGTAGCCCTGGATGGTTCTCGAACCAGAGCTGCTGCTGCTGGATGAACCTACAGCGAATCTCGACCCAGGATCCGCGTCAATTGTCGAAAGGCTGATATTACAGGTGATACAGAAGCTGGACACCACTGTGATAATGTCCACCCACGATATGTTTCAGGGGCAGCGCCTCGCGGACAGGATAGGAGTGATCGTAGCCGGTGAAATGCGGCAAAAGGGTGGCCCGAGGGAGATTTTCAGCCTGCCCCAAAGCAGGGATATCGCCGAGTTCGTGGGCATGGAGAACATACTGGAGGGAACGATAACCCTGAACGACGGCGGTGTAATCACCGTGGGTATCGACGGTGCCGAAATACAGGCGGTATCGGATCTTGACCCTGATGCCCAGGTATATGCCTGCATCCGACCGGAGGACATTGTTCTGGCGAGAAAAACGGACAAAACCAGCGCCAGGAATACCTTCGCCGCTGAGATAACCCGGATTGTCTCGTCCGGGCCGCTTGCCCATGTCCACATGGACTGTGGTTTCCCCTTGGTTGCCCTGATAACCGTGAAATCAGCCGAGGAGATGGGTCTGCAAAGCGGAACCTCTATCTACGCCTCCTTCAAGGCCACAGGAGTACACATCATCACCAGGTAGGGGGCAACCGGCGTGTTGCCCCCACCACCCACTGTATATGATTCGTTCGCTACTCTATGTCGCCCTCTCTTGCCTCAGTTTCTGAGGATTCTCCTCGTCCAGTTCCCACTTCAAGGGATTACTCATAATGTACTTCCTTATTTCATCTAGATCATCTTCACCCCGTACCACGTGTTCGTAGTAGCTGCGTTGCCACACAGGTGCCCTGGGTGTGCCACGCAACTCATTGATCCGTCTTGTGACAGCAGATTTAAATGAACGGACAATAGTGGGCAATGAACCAGATGTTGGCTTACCAAATCGTTCACTCATCGCCGTAGAGGCACGGCGCGCCGTGCCCCTACCTGTGCAATTGCCTCCACCGACAATTATCAAAACACCGTGAAAATGATTAGGCATAGCTACAAAAATGTCTAATTCAACATTGTTTCGGATATTCGCGGTTTTCACCCATTCTGCTTCAACCACACGGCCATACTCACTCAATATCACATCACCTTCGACTACATTTCCAAACACGCATTCTCGATCGTGTGTACATATCGTTATGAAATAGGCTCCTGCCTGTGAATAATCGTAATCCTTCAATCGGACGGAACGACGGCAGTGTTTGTCAGAACTGCATGTCATTGTCACTACCTGCACAACCAGCTTTTTAACTAAGTTGTCGCATCCGCTAATCTATCAAATTGATAATCGCCACCCCGCCCACGATGAGGGCGATGGATGCTACCTTCAAGGTCACGGAGCCCCGGCTGAGGCGCTCACCCAGAACGGTCGGGAAGAAGCGGCTTAATGCCAGAGCATAGAGGAAGACAAAGAGGGGCCGGATGCCCATTACGGTGGAGACCAGAGACACCGGCCCATTTTCGATAGCCCAGAAAGACAGCACGATGCCTACCAGAACGATGGTCTCGTTGCCGGCGATCAGCGTCAGGGTAGCGCCCCTTCCCCTCATGCTCCGCAGCTCCCCAAAGACGGCGGGGCGCATCGAGAGGAGGAGGAATACCCCGCCAAGGGAGATGGCGGTAAGAGAATACATATTCCAGAAGGAGACGGATTCAGAGGCATACTTGGTGGCGACGTTGGCCACGCCAAAGAGCACGCTGGAGGCCAGAAGCATGATGAAAGACCGGCGCAGCCGAGTTCCCCACCCCTGACCCCGCACCGATATTAGCACTGCGCCGACTACACTCATAAAGATCGCTAACCATTGGAGGTAATTCAAGGACTCGCCGAGCAGGGGCACAGCCAGGATAGCCACGAATACCGGATGAGTATAGACTACGGGAATAATGCGGGATACTTCCTCGGTACGCATAGCATACAGCATCAAGAGAGCCGCTGCCGTGCGGGCCACAGCCGCAACAGCGACCATAAACCAGGAAAAGGCATCAACTCCGCTGGCCAGGGGGTAGATGGCAAGGAAAGTCAGCCCATAGATGAGGTGGACAATCCCCGCCGGGAGCAGGAATGCCCAGAAGCTGGGCATCCTTTTGGATATGATATGGCTATCGACAACATATGGCTATCGACAACATTCACCACCGCCATGATGGCAGCTACCACCAGGGCAGCGGTAATCCAGGTCATACTTTGTTGAACTCGCTTTCGGGATATCGGTCAGTGGTATATCTTAACCCACGTGGAGCGAAATTGACAGCTTTGAATTGGGCGAAGCCAATCCAGAAAGCAGGTTGCTGCGAAAATAAATGTCGACAGTTTCCAGGAGCCTGTCTGAGAATTATGGGTAGGTTGGAGCATCTGCTCCAACTGTGCCTAGAGCAGATGCTCTAGGCTACCCCTGTCTTGCTGAGTTTTCGGACACCCCCCCCCTAGTGGGCGGAATATGTATAGCGCAGCGAAACCCACAGTTTGTCTCAAGCATTCACAGGCATGCTATTTTCATTCTCTGTGGCGCCGATGGCAATCGGCAGGGGGAGTTGCTGCCTGGCGAGACATACCGGGGAAACGGCTTCAGGGCAAAGCAGGCGAACGTCTCTTCCGCAGACGCTCGCAGCCGGCAAAGGTGGCTGCACATCTCGCCGCATTTCCCCCCGCCAATGTTACCTCCCCGTGGAGCCGTGACCTCCGCTGCCGCGCTCGGTCGCTGGCAGCTCATCCACCTCTACCACGAGCAGGTCGGTGACCCTGCCGATGACCATCTGGGCTATCC
>QIGA01000134.1 GCA_003229915.1 Chloroflexota bacterium | reverse complement strand
AGGCACTGATCCGGACTGATTTATCTATCATAGAGACTAGCCCCGGCAGGCCCTGGAGGACGCCCCCGCCGAGGACGAGAAGGCAGGGATTGAAAGCGTTGACAATACTCACCACGCCAGCGGCCAGGTACCGGGCTGTCTCTTCAACCAGACGTTGGGCCAGCGGGTCCCCATCACCATAAGCCTGAGCTACTGTGGCGGCGGATATCTCTTTCACACTGCCTGCTAAAGCCACCAGCCGCTGTCCAGCTTGAGCATCGCTTTGCACTGCCTCCTGCGCCCGCTCAGCTATGGCCCAACCGCCCCCGTAGGCCTCGAGGCAACCCTGGTTGGGACAGTGACACTGACGCCCACCGCTGACGATGGTCAGATGCCCCAGTTCCCCTGCCGTATTGCTGCATCCTTCTAGCAGGCGTCCGCCTGAGACGATGCCCCCGCCGACACCGGTGCCGACGAATAGGCACACCAAATCGTTAATCCCCTGTCCTGCGCCGTGCTGCCATTCTCCCCAGGTTGCCGCACGGACGTCGTTGGTTACTACGACTGGTATGCCCAGTGCCTGCTCCAGCCTGGTCTGGAGGTCCACGTCGCGCCAGCCCAGGTTGGGTGCGTGGCGCACTCTGCCTGTGGCCTTATCCACCTGCCCCGCCACCCCGATACCCAAGGATCGAGCTTCCTTGCTGGCATCTCCCAAGCATGTTTTAACGCAGGTTACCACATCTGTGACTACGCCGTCAGGGCCCTTCTCAGGATCGGTCGGGCGGCGGTGCGACGCTATGATACGGCCAGCCGCATCCACCAAAGACGTCTCCACCTTGGTGCCTCCCAGATCCACACCCAGTGTCGGAAGCTCGTTATTCTCTAACACCATTCCTGCACCTATGCTTGTGAGATGATTGTCACCCTGAACCCGTCTGAGAATCATGGGTAGGTTGGAGCGAATGTTCTCGGCTACCCTGTTTTGCTAAGTTTCAGGGCACCCGCCTAGCTCCTGAAGGATCGGTTTGCGCATGAGTTTTCACATGCTGAGGTTGAATTTGGCTAGAGGCCCAGCATCTTCTTCAACTTTGCCTCATCGAAGCCGACCAGAATCTCGCCGTCGACCTCGATCACTGGTACTGACATAGTATCCGACTTCCTCATCATCTCATCGCGGGCCGCCTTGTCTTCAGCAACGTTGAAGTCTTGATAGGGGATGTTGTTGGAGTCCAAGAAACTCTTGGTCGCCTTGCAAAACGTACAGCTCGGGGTAGAGTAGATCTTGACTTCTTGATGGGTGCTCACTTTGCCTCCTTACTCATGCCTGTATTTGGGGTACACGATGATAGATAGGATGATAAGAGCCAATACTTGAATGGTTGCATGCTGACCATACTGCCAAGATAGTAACAGGCCGAGGATGAAAAAGTCATAAAGCAAACGGGGAAAAGGTTAAGAAGTTATTACATTTTGCGCCTGCAGGCCGCATAGTGGCCATTGGGCACGACCACGTTACTCCTTCCTAGCTGCGATGAGCGTGTAGCCCCAAACCCCCTTTTCTATCAATTCAACGGCACGCAGTGCCAGGCGCTTACCTTCGCTCAAGTCAAGATCGCCCAAGTTCAGCTTGCCCAGGCCTGCAGCAAGCTCGACAGCCAAAAATCTGCGGCGCACGTCATTCACCATCTGCATAAGAGCAGCCCCGTGGTTCTCAATGGTAAAACTGGTGAAGCCAGCTTGTTCTAGCGTAGCTACATAATGCTCCGGGGTGCCAGCACCTGTAACACATGCCACCCAGGACAGCAAGGACTGAATATCATCGGGCAGGTCTCCGCTTACCGTCATATCTGTCAGGCCAAGTCGGCCCCCGGGCCGAAGCACGCGTGCCACCGTCGTCTTATCAGGGAAGGTACAGAAACTACACTCAGAGATTACAGCATCGAAGGTGCCATTGTCCAGGGGTAGCTCCTCAGCATCGCCAGTGCGGAAGGTCGTCAAATGGGCTACACCCCGCGCCGCAGCATGCTCTTCGGCGCCTGCTACGCTCTCCGGGCCGTAGTCCAGGCCAGTAACGTGGCAGCCGAATCGCTCGGCCAGGTGGACAGCCGACGCACCTCGCCCGCAGGCTACGTCCAACACACGATCTGTTTCGGTCAGCCCTATTATTTGCCCCAGATGGGACGTCAATTCGAGGGTGCCGGGATGCAAGACGTCGCCAAACAGCAGGCGAACAACATCGCTCTGGTAGAAAGTGGCACAGCAAATCTTAATCTCGCTGTCGGTGGCTTTGTCAATCATTTAATGACTCCTGTTGCTGCTTCACTTGCTCCCGGTAGCCAAGGTTGTTGTAAGCACAAAAGGGCACCGCGCGACCATCGGGCAGCAGTTCGTGGACGCAGCATTTCATGAGCCGCTTCAAGTCAAAGGTATGCTCGTCCATAAAGCCATGCGTATTGATCATAAAGAATTGTTCTGGGGAGAGCTCGGGGTTGGAGGATGGCGGTATGCTAATGCCGCAGGCGACGCAGTTCAGGGCATCTGTTATCTTATCGCTGCCCGCCACTGCCGCCATGCTCCACAGGGCCTCCAGTGATGGCCCAAGTTCGTCCGATATAACAGGCCCAGCGCTGTTGGTGAGAAAGTCCAGATAGTCGTCCACATTCAGGAGCCGTGGTATGGGGATCACCCGTTCGCCATCCACATAGGCGCAGGTACAGGCGGAGCAGATGGGATGGGGACAGGGCACGGGCCGGAAATCGCTGACCCGAAAAAGGCCCTCGGTTTGCATTTCCAGGGCATGAAGCACCTGGGGCACAGTGATGCGGTGGAGCGGGTCGTGATGGTTCAGGCAGCGCCCGGTGTAGGCGACAGGTTGGTAGGTAACGCCCAGTACAGCGGGGTGAGCCAGGCCAAAGCGCAGGATGTCACCGATCTCGCTATCATTCACACCCTGAACTAATGTGGCGACCAGCATGGCATGCAGCCCAGCCTCAGCCACATGGTCAAGAGCCTGCCGCTTGATAGCTCGCAAATCCTGTCCTCGTAAAGCCTTGTGGCTTTGAGCGCTCACGCCGTCGAATTGTAGGTAGATGAATGGGCGGTATTCGGCCAACTGGCGGACGAAATCGGGCTCTTGGGCTAGCCGCAGCCCGTTAGTGTTGAGCATCACACAGCGGATGCCGCGCGCATTGGCTGCTGCCAGGATATCAAGAACCTGGGGGTGGACGGTCGGCTCACCGCCACTGATCTGGACAACCTCAGGGTGGCCCTCCATCTCCAGCAGTCTGTCAAGCATGGATTCCACCTGGGCCAGGCTCAGGTCAAAGCCAGCCCCAGAGTCGGCGAAGCACGTGGGGCAGACCAGATTGCAGCGCGTGGTGATCTCGATAACACCGACGCAAGTGTGTTGCTGGTGCTCAGGGCACAGACCGCAATCGCAAGGACAGCCATGCTCAACGGCGGTAGCAAAGCCGTGAGGGATAGCCCCGGGCTTGTTATACTTAAATGCATTCAGATACCAGTCGGCGTCCGAGGACACCAAAGCCTCGTGCCATCCATGCTCTAGGCAGTGCTTGCGTAGATAGACGCTGTTGTCGCGTATAAGCACCTGGGCATCAATCACCTGACCACATTCAGGGCACAGGCTGCGCGTAATTTCGTGAAAGATGTGATTTCGAACCGATTGTTTAGCGAATGTAACCAATGTATCCTCCTTTTAGCGCATTAAACGAGCCAATCTGCGAATGACCTGTCCCGATGTGCTGCTCAACCATTGCTCTACTCGGATCGCGGCAGCGGCCTGCATGCTTGCTGTCGAATAAGTAGGGTAGACATGGAACATGCCGGCTAAGTCGCCCACCTTCAAACTGTGCTCTAAGGCCACGATCCACTCGTGAATCATCTCCCCGGCCCGCTCGGCAACTATGGTCGCGCCCAGGAAGCTTCCGTCTTTCTTGTGGACCAGTTTGACAAAGCCGTCGGTGTTTCCTTCAGCCTGAGCCCGATCCACCCGCTCCATAGGCCATTCGCAGGTCATAACAGCGTCGGCCGAAGCTATGCCGGGCCTGCTCCTCGGTAAGCCCCACGTGAGCCACCTCGGGGTCGGTGAAGGTGGT
>QIGA01000283.1 GCA_003229915.1 Chloroflexota bacterium | reverse complement strand
CCCAGGCTGTTCAACTTCTCCTTCAGGGGACGACCGCTGGCGTCCAGCCCTCTCGCCTGGTAGTAATCCTTGAGCATGAGCTCTACGTTGGGCACAGAGCCGGCGGCAGCGCCTTCTGTCTGAGGCGTCAGGATTCGCTTCGGCATGCGGTCATCTGCCGTGGTGATGCCCATGAGGTTGTTGAGACCTCTGAGGAGCATCCAAATACGCTCGCCGCACTCCATGATTTCCTTGAGATCGTAGTCAAATCCGGTGGCGGCCTTCAGCGCCTCGACCAGATCATTGATGCCTATAGAGATGATGCAGAACTGGCACAGCGATGCGGCATTTGCCAGCATGCCCAGGTTCTCGCAGGTAACGAGCAACTCACCCTTGCCCTCGTCGGCCTTGGGATCATAGCCGCCGGTCAAACCGATATCCGGATAGGTGGCCCAGCCAGACTCGATGTAGACCATCGTATGCTGGACGTGACAAGCGCCGCGGTTGGACATAATAAAGGCCAATCCCAGCCCATGGGACCCTCGGGGGTCGTACAGAGGGAACTCCAGCCCTTTGATCTCGATCGTATAGTCCTCAGCGCTATTGCCGATTTTCCTGGCGGCGCTGCGGCTGCCCTCCGCCAGCACATCGCCGAAACCCTGGCGCTTGGCAATCTTGTCCATCATTGTCAGGGCATCGTCAGCATTGCTCCACCGCAACTGACCACCATCGAGATCCTTTGATGAAATCAGCCCCTTCTCAAAGCATTCCGCGGCAAAAGCGATGGTCGCTCCACAGCTAATAGTGTCCATTCCGTAGCGGTTAGCCATCTCACTCATCTTGATCACCGCGGCCAGGTCTTCGATTACGAGCATGGATCCGAAAGCCCCAACTGTCTCGTACTGTGGGCCGGGCCCCTCCTCTATCGCGTAGGGGCCCTCAGCGACCTTAACTGTTCTCTTGCACCCTATGGGACAGGTGAAACAGGCATGTGGCTTGGTCAGGTACTGCGCGGTTAAAGTGCCTCCGGTTAGCTTGGGAGTCAAGAAATTGCCGTCACCCACAGTGTAGTTCTTGACTGGCAGGACGCCGGTCATGGCATTGACCTCCAAGCCCATTGCGGTACCATTGCTGTTAAGGGCTTGGGTGATGATGCTCTCCTTGACCTTATCCAGCACAGCCCTGCGCACCCTGTCAAACTCCTCAGGCGAGGCCGGCGCAGCTTTGCCTGTGCCACGGATCACGACGGCCTTCAGTTTCTTGGAGCCCATCACTGCCCCACCACCACAGCGGCTGAGAGAGCCCCACTTGCCGTTCATTATGTTGGCGAACTTCACCAGGTTCTCACCTGCAGGGCCGATCTCGATCACGTCAGCCTTTGTCCCGTGCCGTTCCTTGAGGATGTCGGTGGTCTCATAGCAGTCCCTGCCCCAGAGGTCAGCGGCATCCTTGATCTCCACCTTGTCATCCTCGATAGACAGGTAGACAGGCCTGCTTGACGTGCCGGATATGGCGATTCCGTCGTAGCCAGCCCTTTTTATCTCGGCAGCGAAGCTTCCTCCTGCTGAGGCCTGTCCCCAGATGCCGGTCTGGGGTGATTTGAAGGCTCCGTATAGGCGTGACGATGTGGGAAAGTTGGTACCTGCCAGTGGCCCGGCCATCAGAAAAAGGACGTTCTTATCAGACAGGGGATCGGCGTCGGGAGGAACGCGGTCGAGAAATAGCTTGGCCGCCAGCCCACTGCCTCCGATGAATTTCCGCAGCACGTCTTCACCTACGGTGCTCGTACCAACGGTGCCGGTGCTTAGATCGACATCCAGTATCTTTCCAGTATGGGTTCCCATTCTACCTCCTTTTCATCTATATGATCAGGATTTCCGATAGGTTGCCAGCATCGGGCTCGTTGTCGAGGGCAGTTTGCGGGATTACCCACCACTTCCCCCATTTTTTTTGCGAGCGAAAGTAGTGTATATTCTAGTTGCCGACCCCCAGATGTCAAGTATACGCTGCGTCCCAAAAATAGCGACCAGAACACCAGTCAGTTGCTACATCTCAGTCTAATGGCAGTGGGAGCGCGAGGTGTAGGGGCGTCCTTCCACGGAAGGATTGAACGCCCTAACGCCCGTGAGATTGCTTCGTTGCGCTCCTAAGAAACTGCCTCACCGACACTGAGCTGTTTCTTCATCAAGTAACCCCGACATGTCGGGGTGCTGTATTCGCAATGACCCCCAAAATTCTGATTTTTATAGCCAATCGCTATTTCGGGCTGCGTGATCTTATCCGTGAATAAGATTCTGGAGTCAAACCCTTCTTCGGCTATTGCCTGCCGACGAATTATGGCAAGCCCTTCGGCAAACGTAGCGTTGCCACTCCTGTGGCAACGAATCCTCGTCGTGACAGGAATCACGATGTTACAGGGAGGCATTCGGCCACCAGCTATTAAAGTGGGTAGGGTGGGTGCGGCGTAGCGAAACCCGCCGTTCAGTTGTGCATTTGGGGTGGTGGGTTCCATTTCATTCCAC
>QIGA01000025.1 GCA_003229915.1 Chloroflexota bacterium | reverse complement strand
AACACCAGTCAGTTACTACATCTCAGTCTAAGGGTGGTGGGAGTGGGGGGTGTAGGGGCGTTCCATGGAACGCCCTAACGCCCGTTGGATTGCTTCGCTGCGCTCGCAATGACACCCAAAACTCTGATTTTTAAAGCCAATCGCTATTTCGGGGTAGGGGTTTCGGTTTGGAGCCCCTGCGGCACACGGGAGACAACAGGTGGTGTCTAACCTGTAACTGGCTCAAGGCTTCTGCTGTGCCACTTATGGAAAGGTGGGTTTCCGTCAGGGTTGTGCTTGGGGCGCAACTGTGGCGTAGACAGTGTGCCAAACCCTCAGGTTATCGTTCGGCCCTTTGAAATAGGCGCTCTCGAAGTGCTCACCGCTCGTGTCCACGACTTGGCGAAATCCTCTCTGGGTGAGGAATTCCTCGATGGTTCCATCCTCAATTCCGAAGCCAAAACTCTCGGATGTAAGAGGCTGGGCGATTCGTTCCCAGGCCTTCCGTATCCTATGCACTTGTTTTCGCTTATAAGTCCCGTCCAGGGCCGACTGAAGAATGTAGTCGAATATGATGGAACTACCCTCACCGGAGTTTTGTGCCACGAAAGCTAAGGTCTCATCCACCGCCTCAGCCGTTAGGTATGGGGTCACGCCCTCCCAGATAAAGAGGGTCTTCAGGTTTACATCGTAGCCACTTTCAAACAACCCTGCACCTAGCTTCTTTTCGTCGAAATCAACGGGGACATAGACAACGTTGTCCGGGAGAGAACCAAAGATCCTCTTCACTTTTTCCATCTTTACCCTTTGAGTGGCTGGAAAATCTACTTCGAAGACCGCAACCTTGCCCTTTAGTTTATCAAACCTGTAGGCTCTGGAATCGTAGCCAGCTCCGAGGATCACCATTTGCTCAATCCCCTCCTCTATGCGTACCTTCAGATAGTCGTCGATGTATCTGGTGCGGCCCACAATCAAACCAACCATGCCGGGAACCAGTCGCTCAACACCCCAGAGGGCGATCTTCGCCAGGAGTCGACTCTTGCCGATAATACGGAATTTGGTGGGGACAAAATCCTTCGCTAGAGGGTCATGGCACATTCGTTCCTTCTCTGGCACCAACCACTCGGCGTACCTCAAGGCAACGGTTCCCTCGGCGGTGAAACTCGGTTTCCCCTCTTTCATGTTGCTCTCCCTTCCTCAGTGGCTCCCCTGACGCGAGGTGGCGACTATCACTGTGCCGGACTGATCCAATTCGATTCCTTGACAACATATAAGCTTCGACATTATATTATGGCAATCATCTGATGCGCAAACCCCTGAGCGCGCTTGGGATTTTTGCGGTCACCATACGATATCCTGTCCAGGCACTGCATTTCCATGGGAACAGTTACAGAAGACAGCTCGTTATAGCCATGAGATTGGCCGACGTTCTCACAGCTTCAAGGATTATTGCTACTCCAATCATCCTATGGCTCATAGTATCTGATGAAACGCTTGCTGCATATTATCTCTTCGGGGCTGCCGCAATAACCGATTATCTTGACGGGTATTTCGCGCGGAGAAGCAAGAAGATAGCTGCATATGGCGAGGCTTTTGATGGTCTGGGCGACTTCGTGCTTGTCTACGGAACGATTATCACGCTTGTTGTAAGGGGAGAGGCGTTGTGGTTCGGCGTGGTGGCTTTTGTGTTTCTGGCCTGGGCGATCCCTGTGGTAACCCTTATATCGAGGAAGAGGGGCAAGTTTACAATAGTTCACCTGGACACAAACATTCTCGCGGCTATCTTCTATCCGACGATTATGACGTATATCATTGGCTGGCAGTATGCGTGGGTACTTCTTCTTGCTTTCATCATTGTAGGGCTAGGTACGGGTATCAACTATTCTGTTTACGTGTGGAGTGCCTACAGACGGAGGGCCTGAAAAAATAATTGGCATGGCCGCCCAAACCAGCCCAGGCATTTTGCGCTACTACTCTTCAGCTCCTTCACGCTCTCCTGATCTGGAGAACAGGTTCTTGAAGAAGGCATTGACCTTGTTCCGGAAATGGTTGTAGACGAACACGCCTCCCACCAAGACGGCTGCTCCCACTTTTAGGACAGCGCTGACGGTTCCCTGATCGAGATCGGCATCCGCTGCCTCAGGGAATGTCAGATGGAGGATGACGGGGACAAAGGGCATCATTGCCAGGGGCGCGAAGCGTTTCATCGTGATTCCCTGTTTGACGGGTTCGGACGGAATTCTCTCCAGCGAGTGAAAGAGCTTCCGCGAACGGCGTTCTCCCGCAGTGACTCTCAGTGCTCCATCGTTCGTAGTGCCTGTGCCAATCACCAAAGCCTGCCCCTCAGCAGGGGCAGAGCAGGAAGCTGGAATCGCATTGCCGCGAATTGCGGCCTGATCCCCACTGCTTCAGTGGTACACGATTCAAAGCCCTTTGTCAAGAGATTTTGATGTTGTGTTAGGAATTTTTTAAAAGTGAACTGATTTTTGGTTCAAAAGTGAACTCTGGGGAATGCCTTTAGCG
>QIGA01000245.1 GCA_003229915.1 Chloroflexota bacterium | reverse complement strand
GGGAGATCACCTCGAAGGAGGGGTTCTCGGTGGTGGCTCCGATGAGAGTGATGGTGCCGTTCTCCACGTAGGGCAGTATGGCATCCTGCTGGGCCTTGTTGAAGCGGTGTATCTCGTCGATGAAGAGGATTGTTCTTCGCTGGTACAGGCTGTGGCGCTCTTTGGCCTCTTCCACGATGCGGCGCAGGTCGGAGACGCCGGAGGCTACCGCGGATATGGGGCTGAAGTGCGACTTGGTGACGCTGGCGATGATATTGGCGAGGGTGGTCTTGCCGCTCCCCGGCGGCCCCCAGAAGATTATTGAGGGGAGCTGGTCGGCCTCGATGCTCTTTCTCAGCACGTGGCTCTCCCCCATGATGTGCTCCTGCCCCACGAACTCGGCGAAGCTCCGGGGCCTCATGCGGGCGGCGAGGGGCGCTTCGCGCTCCAACTGCCTCTCGCCGATATGCTGAAATAGGTCAGGGTCTTTTCTGTGCTGTTTCACTTTCGTGGCCTTTGACGCTCAATGTAGACCAGGCAGAGTCATGCTTTTGCCGGATTAAAGCGCTTGAGTTTAGGGACTCGATAGAAGTGGTTATCCAGAGTAAAAAGCTCGTAGTCGTTTTCAATTGCCAAGGCAGCAAGTATCAAATCAGTCAAGGGAACACCAATTCCCTGGCGTCTTAGGTTGCTGGACATCTCACCAGCCAGAATCCAAGTGGTCATTGATGTCTCCAAGTATTCCAGAGCATCCAAAGTTTGCTTCAGAGTATCTTGATCTTTCTTCACCTTCACACCAGCTAGAAGCTCAGAGAGAACGACCCCACATAAGGCAGCACGCTGTGTTTTTACCAAATCCTTTACCGATTCGACCAGATCGTGGTCCCTGCCCCGAAAATACGCAACCCAGATTGATGTATCAATCAGCACCTGTTGGTTCAGCAAGCTCCATCTCCTCCAATTGTGCGGTTACATCTGAGATCTCGATGTTTCCTGGTAACATAAGGAGTTTTTCTACCTTCTTGCGTCTAACGAATTCCTCAAGGGCGTTCCTCACTGCATCTTTCTTCTTGCAGGTATTGGAAAGCGCCATGAACTCGTTCATTAGCTCTTCAGGCACATCTATCGTCGTACGCATTTTAGCACCACCTTTTGATGCATAAATTTGATGTCAATATTCCGCACCTTACCGACGGGCAAGTCAAGTCATCGTTCCATGACACGACGGAGCTCTCGATTACTACTTAGTGATGTGATACCAAGGAGGTGCCTTACCTGTACCTCTTGACCTCAAACCGATACAGCTTTATGGGCTCGTCAGGAGCTATTCCAGCTTTCTGACGGCAGATGTCGATCTGCTTCTCCACCGTGTCCACGCCTTCGAGGTCGGGGAGCAGCAGCCCACGCCGTTTCCCGCTTTCCACAATTACGCCGTATTTCTTGGGGTTGAGCCGCTCTTCGCTCTCTACCGGCTCAGGCCTGGTGAGGACGTCGACGCTGTAGGTGAGATCGGGCAGTTCCTCGTCAGTTACCGGCAGGAAGCGGGGGTCTTGGACTGCCGAGCTTACGGCGTTGCTGATTATCTCCTCGGCGACATTGGGATACTTTGGCTCGAAGGTACCGATGCATCCCCTTAGCTGGCCATGCTTCTTGATGCTGACGAAAACCCCGGCTTTTTCTCTCATCTCGGGCGTTAGCTCCTTTGGGTGGGGAAGCTTTCCATCTCGAATGTAGCCCTCGACAGTGTCTTTGGCCAGCCGGGTCAGCGGGTGTATTTCTTCACCCTCCGTTCCCCCGACATCGAACAAAGCGACCAGATAGCCGACGCCAAAGGGGCCTTCGTAGGAGAGAACATCGGGACTGACCTTCAGTCCGTCCAGCGCGCCGAGCAGGATGATGATGGAGCGCAGGCCACACTCCCCGGCCTTGTCGATAAGCATCTCGTCAAGGTTCATGATGGCTGGCACATCGTAGGACGCGATGGCCCCGGTGAGCCTCTTGTCGAATACCGCGCCCATGGGGTCATAGCCAGCGGGAGCACTCGGGATGAGGCGATGGGAGAGGTCGCCGCTGGCAACAACAGCAACTCGTTTCCCCGATCGTTCCGCCGCCTGCCTTATGGCCTGTCCAAACCTGAAGTGAGTGCTCAAAGGCAGCATAGAAAAGGTTAAGGCGACCAGGGGGACTCCCTTCATTCCCTCGACCAGGAAGTATATGGGGACCATCACGCCGTGGTCGAGGTTATACTCCCTGTCTCCGATGGAATCCAGCGGAACGCCTGAATCCTTGGCTGCTGTTTGCAGTGCGCGCACGAAATCAGGGTCGTTCTCAAAGTCATGATCAGCGCTGCGAGCGCCCCAGTTTCTCATGGTGCCTCGCAGAGACTTGGCGGCGGCTACCCCCATTGAGTCGTAGAGCATGGTGCCGTGGGGACTGATTATGATAACGGTCTCCGGGCGCTTCTCAGCGAGCTGCCGGGTGAGTTCGTTCATTGCGTGAATAGTGGCTGATATCTCTATCTCGCTGCTGCCACC
>QIGA01000207.1 GCA_003229915.1 Chloroflexota bacterium | reverse complement strand
CTTCCCTGGCAAACCCTCTCGGAGAAGCCCTTTACCAGTTGTCCACCTGTCAGATAGTCCTCGGTCTTTAACTGTCCTCCCCAATCGTCCTTATGTCGGCCGAAGCCCGCGGCCGACAGAGCAACCTCGTAAGTCTCAGTCATTCTCTGAATGTTTGCGATGCGCCAGTTGGAGTGGGCGAGTTTTATTGCCGTTGTGCATGCTGGCTCAGGGGTGACCAGGTCAAATTGGGGCATACCCTCTCTTAAGACACTCTCCATATGGCCGGATTTGGCGGCGGGGTCACTGGCATAAACCTCTTCATATCGAGGGTGATAGACTATCTTCAACGCAGGTCATTACTATTTTGGCATTAGTTCTTGAAGGGTCTCTTCATAGATGCGAGTGGTTTTGGGATCGAAAAGAACGAAAACTACTTCTGCCAGAGAGTCGTCCTGATTGAGAAAATCGATAACGGTCTGCAGGGCGACCCTGGCAGCGGGCGCGACGGGGTATCCATAAGCGCCAGTGCTTATCGAAGGAAAGGAGATACTTTTCAACCCTCGTTCGACTGCCAACCTCAGGCTCTCCCGGTACGCGCTGGCCAGAAGGTCGGCTTCTCCTTTGGTGCCGCCATGCCACACCGGCCCCACAGTATGGATGACGTGGTGCGTCTTGAGGTTGCCCCCGGTCGTGATAACAGCCTCTCCTGTAGGTAGCCGCCCTCTTTCCGCTCGTATTTGGCGGCATTCCTCGAGGATGGTTGGGCCTCCTGCTCGATGGATAGCGCCGTCCACGCCACCGCCACCCATAAGACTTGAGTTAGCGGCATTAACAATAGCATCGGTTTCCTGCTCGGTGATATCGCCTCGGGCTATAGAGAGCCTAGTCTTGCCGACGGGCAGGTCCATGCTCACTCCTCAGACGCCTTGGAATCCTTATCCATTTGGGCTTCAAACTCTTCATCCTGGGTTCTGAACCAGCGCTTGATCTCGTCCAGGGCTGGCGGAGCGACGTAGAATACGTCTATGTCCGAAGGGAACTGAATCTGATGACCTTCTCTCATGAGCAGTATGCCGATATCCTCTTCTTTTAGGGATTCGTCCAGCCTCTTTGTCATATCCTCGTTCCTTTTCAAGCGGACCTCTGAATACGATTCGTAGACTCTGTCGAGCACCTTCTGATTCTGCAAACCGACGGCTAAACACCTGCTCCAGTCCATAAACTCTGTCAGCAACTCGAAATCCTCGATCGGCTGGACCTCAGCCCCTTTATCCAACCTGGATCTGACGATTTGATAGCTTGCGCTGTTTAGTTCCTGGATAACTTTGTCTGCTTGTTCACCACCTACGGGTACTAGCTCGTGGAATATCTTGTTCACCGTACCGAGTTTTGTCTCCAGATTGGCCACATGAGTCTCGACTTCATCCCAATACTTGCGAATCTTCTCCATGAAATCACCCTCAGGATCAGGTGGTGAGAAGACAAGCGGTACAAAGAATAGCTTTCTGCCCTTGCCGAATTTATCAGCGGCAGGTCTCTCTATCTTACCCAGTTCTTCTGTCATGCTCTCGCATTGAACTCCTTTACCAGAAGTCGATATTAAATATGTGCTCGGTTTCCCTGACGGCCTCCGCGATCTCGCGCTTCACGGTCTCATCGGCAATCGGTTCTACCTGTGATACGGGCAGACCGGACTCATTCGTGCTGTTCTTCCAGCTCGCAACGTATCCGGGGACAGTAGCGTAGCCGAAAGCGCCTCCACCGCAGCACGCTGATTCCACGTTGGACATCCCGATTACACAGAGTACCTCCTTGCCGTTATGCGGCAGCCTCAGCTCCTTAAGCGGAGTGTAGTATCCAGCTAAGCCGTGCACGTCTTCACCGATTTCAAGATGAACATAGTCCATACCCGTCCCACCTCCTGGCCATTTTTCTGGGATACAGTCTACCAGAACTCGATGTTCTGGATGCTCTCGGTTTCCCTTATGGTCGCTGCAACCGCCTGCTTCGCTTTCTCATCGTCGATGGGTTCGACCTCTGATATTGGCAGGCCTGCTTCGTTTTGCTTATATTTCCAGGATACTATGTATCCTGGCACAAGAGCATACTCGCCACCCCGGCCCGCAACGATGTTAAAGCCCGTACAGGCGGAACATTCTAACATGCCTACCCCGTTCACACAAAGTACCTCGCGCCCGTTGTACTGAAGCTTCGACTCCTTAAACAGGATATAATACCCGGCGGGGACAGCCAACTCTTTGTTCAATTCCTGATGGACATATTCCCTGGTCATTTCGGCTTCTTGGCTGTTTCCTTGACTCTGATTGGCCTCGGCTTAGTCTTCGGGGTATTCTCCTGTTTCTTGCCGCGGAATCCCTTCATGCGGAACCACGACGGCGTGCGATAACCTTTCATGGCAGATCACCTTCTTTGAGGCAGTATGACTGTCGATTTACCCAGCATCACCTTGCGTCCGTTCTGGTTCTCCGCCCAGGTCGCGCATTCGACAAACCCTTCTCCGTCCTGTACGTATTTATTCGCCACCTTCCCCTCAAAGGTGAGGGTATCTCCG
>QIGA01000216.1 GCA_003229915.1 Chloroflexota bacterium | reverse complement strand
CTCAGATTTCTTGGCCTGGACACCCTTTCCTTTATAACCACTGCCCTCTCATGTGCAATCTCCGATCTACGAATAGCATCTTGAATTCTCATCTTAGCTTCAGGCGAGGCATTCTCCAGCATTCTCACCAACACTGTTTTCTGGACGGTAGTCAACTGCACCAACCTGGCGATTGCTTTCTTCTTGAGCGATCCATTCTCATTCACCAAATCAAGTGCCCGGTCTATTTCAGTGTTCATTACGGTTAGCACCGCCCTGGGAATACTGTTCTTCCTCTCAATTAGAGACTCTATCTCCGCAACCCTACGCTCAGCGAACTTCATATGCAGATTGACCTTGGCCTCACTGCCAAAGGTGAATAACGCTTGCGCCTTCTCAGCAGTCGTTTTGACGGGATACAGCAGGTCCCCGGGCAAGCTGTTTGTCGATGCGCCTACTGTACCCGCACCCATTATGACGAGTGCCAATATCACAGTTACGGCCATGGCCCAACGCCGATGCCAACTCCAAAGCGGCAAGCCCTGCCTATCTTTCTTCGCTTCCTTAGCAGCAAGCGCCGAGAGCAATCTGGATTTGGCTGCCTGTCGAAACTCAGGACGAGCCTCCACCGAGGAAGCCTCCTTAACAGAAAGAGCTGCTCTGAGAAGCGGTTCAAGCTCGTTTGCCAGCTCCGGATAGCTTTCCAGGCATTGCTCGACACTATCATCCTTTTGCGTGATGCGGTCGAGACAGGCATCCAGAATGTCCTCAAAGCTTTTATTCATCATCGCTCCAACCGGAGAGTTTCTTGCGCAGCGCTGCCAAAGCACTGTGCTGCAGGGCTTTTACCGCCCCCTGTCTCTTCCCCAGTAACTTGGCCACCTCAGCGGTTGACAACCCACCCGCAAAGCGCAGTTCAATCACATCTCGTTGTGCCTGTGTGAGCTGGCCTACCGCCTCGATCAACCGACGTATATCCCAGTTCCTTTCCGCCGACGTCTCTGGATCAACAGTGTCAGCCACTAGGAACTCATTCAGTTGCAACGTTCGCTTTGACTTATCGGTTCGCCAATAGTCGATAACCTGGTTGCGTGCTATGCGGAATAGCCACGATGCGACAGGCGCTCCGTGCCACTTGAAGGACGGGCTGGCCTCAAGTGCTTTAAGGAATACCTGTTCGGTCAAGTCCTCTGCCTCCGTTCTATTCTGCACCCTCAACACAATATACCGATAGATTTTGGGAAAGTACTCTTCGTACAGCCTAGCCCAAGCTTCGGGGTCGCGCTTTTTCAGCCGTTGGGCAACTGCCTCGTCTTCTTGCACCCGCAACTCCTTCCCCACAGTCACTGGCTGCCAGTATAACCGAGGGAAGGAGTGCAGGTAAACCATACAATCAGTCAAATTCCTTACACCAAATAAGCACTAGCTGTCCTGCTGCCAGGGCCTTTCGTGAGTCCGTTCGCCAAATCGCTTGAGCTGTGGGAACAGCTTATTCAAACCAGAGTGCTCGCCAAAGGGTCCGACCCGTGGCAACTCTCCCTTTGGACCGAATTCCCCTTCAAACCGCTTAAGCTGCGGGAAAGGGAACATCTGCCTGAGGCCACTAAACTGTCCAACAGCTACAAAGGTCACACCTGGGACATATCCATCCTTGATACCTACAATGAGGTATATCCCCTCTTCCTGGAACTGGTACGTTGCCTGCCCGTTTTCATTGGTTGTGCCTATATACATCCCATTGTCAATCGCCATTTGCTCCAGGGATACCCCGTCAGCCTTCATTTCACGAAGAGACATTTGTAGGGGGTTGAGGAAAGGTATCCCCAGCGCGTAAAGGTCGACTCCCGCAACTGGAGTGCTTGTGCCTCTGGTCATAGCTGTGAAAGTTACGTCCTCACCCACATCAACTCTTCTTGGCTCGGCTTTGATCGCCAAGGCCTTGTCAGTCACTATCGCTATCGCTTTGAAGCCGGGCGCGTATCCGCTCTTGGTTGTCACCAACAAGTATCTACCCACATCTGTGAAGGTATGTTCCAGCTCACCCTCATTGTTGGTCCGACCCAAATACTCACCACGACTATTAAGCAACTCTGTGATGTTTCCACTACCCTCCCCTTTTATCTCATCAAACAATGCCTTCAGATCGCCCGTTGACGGAATGATTTCCTGGGTTGAAATGAGTTCTGGCAGGTTGATGGCCCACGCATCCGCCCCAGGTACTGCTTCCCCACTCCTCTTCTCGACAACCCCAATCGTCACAGGCTCGTTGACCGCGGCCCGCCTTGGAGCCCGGATCGCAAGTCTCCCCCTCAAATCAGGCTTAACTGCCAAACGTGCCAAACCAGGTCCCCATCCTTCCTTTGTAGCAACAATCAGTACCCTTCCTATTCTGTCGAAAGCATGCACCACTTCACCATCGCTATTCGTTCTGCCCAGAAACTCGCTATTATACGTTCGAGACGGCGCCAAATCAGCCGCATCCGACGCATTCAACTCTGGCCAAGTCAGGGCATACACGCTGGCTGCAGGAACCGGCGTACCTCTGTTCCTGTCCGTTACCGTGATCGTCACCGGTTCATTGGCCTTCAC
>QIGA01000005.1 GCA_003229915.1 Chloroflexota bacterium | reverse complement strand
CAACACAAATACACTCAAGATTGCTTCGGCACCTCGTGCCTCGCAATGACATTGAGATGTAGAAACTGACTGGTGTTCTGATCGCTATTTTGGGGGTTGTGTTTGGCCAGTGACCACAAGTTCGTTAGGGGAACCAGGGGATACATGAGTCTAGGAAGGTATCCGAAAGCTCAGCAAAACAGGAGTGGCCTAGAGCAGATGCTCCAACCTACCCATAATTCTCAGACAGGCTCCTGGATAATGTCAAAGGAACCGATCATTTGTCGTATGCTTCCCAAGTAATCCGAGTATTTACCTGCTTCCGCAGTATAGGTAATCATGTATGCTTTATTGCCCTCAAGGGTCCAGACCACCATCCACTTCAGATCGTATAGTCCCTGTCTGCCAGTGAAAACCAGCTCATAGGCAGGGTTATTTGCGAGTGTAGTTGTACGTGACTCCACAGTATCGTAATCCGTAACCAACTGTTCGACTTGCTTGATACTTAGTTCAGTGTATTCACCCAGTGTCATCGGCATTGCAGACAAATCCTCAACTGCTATATTGAGGTTCTCCTGGAAATCATCTGAGGCGCTTTCCAGCGGAGAACTAAAGAATACGACAGCTCCCATAAGCCCTTCTTCTTTTGTCCAATCCTCAGGATATTCGATTCTTATGGCGTGCTCAGTATTCTCGTAAGTCGAGGGTAGCGCCGCGGTCGGCGACAGCGTAGGTTCCTCTCCCCCAGCGCAACCTGCTACCCCGACCGCAAGCGCGATTATCGGCAACAGCCCTACAAGAAATGGTAACCTTCTCATGACGCCCCTCCCAAGAGTTCTTGTTTCGAAAACGCCCTCGAATTGACTCCCTGTGTTAGTATATCCAGCATAGGTGAATACTGCAACCAGTGTGAGGTCTGCTCGACAAGCTGAACTCAGCCACACTGGCCTTGAAGTTACACACTAAGAGCCAAATCGGCACAGGAGCAAGGCAAATGGACAAACCAATGCCCAATGTTAGCTTCAGACTCATGTCCTTCGTCTTCAAAATCCGTGATTCTCTCAAGCCCCGCAGAGACTTCTTGACGGAGGCCGACCTAAAGCCGGGACTCTGCGTACTGGACTACGGGTGCGGGCCTGGCAGCTACACAGTCATAGCTGCTGAGTTAGTGGGGGCGACAGGCAAAGTTTATGCTCTGGATATCCACCCGCTTGCCGTCAAGAGGGTTCAGAAGCTGGCCTCGAAGAAGGGACTAACAAACATAGAGACCATACTCTCTGATTGTGCGACTGGATTGGAAACCGGGAGCGTAGACGTTATCCTGCTATACGATGCCTTTCATTTGTTGGGTGACCCAAATGCGGTGTCGCAGGAACTGCACAGGGTGCTAAGGCCAGGGGGAATGCTGTCATTCAGTGACCACCATATGAAAGAAGATGAGATAGTATCCAAGGTGACGAAGACTGGATTGTTTAGGCTGTTGAGGAAAGGCGAGAAAACACATAGTTTCTTGAAGGCGGGATAGCGAAGGGTGGGTTCGCGCGTTACTGATGTGGTTCCGGGAACAACATCCGCCTCAGCCCCGAGGCTCAACTATGTTTCGCCTTCGAATTCCCATATCGCGACACCCATAGCCCCCGGCCCGGCGTGGGTTCCCAGTGAAGGACCAACCCTCGCTAAATAGCTGGTCGCATCCGGGAAAGCGGCCTTCAGGCGGTCGAGAAGACTCTTGGCCTCATCGTGGTCAGTGGTGTATACCACTGCCAGCTCTTTCACCCTGGAGAAACTGTTGGCAAAGGAGTAGAGGCGCTCCACTGCCCTGGCCTTGGTACGAGCCACGCCAGCCGGCCTAAGATCGCCCTCTCGCAGAGTGAGCAAAGGCCTGACCCTCAGAACCGTCCCCACGAGCCCGCTTGCCCTGCTAAGGCGACCACCCCTGATCACATATTTGAGGGTATCCACCAGGATCATCAGATGCATTCGCGAAACATTGCGGCGTACAAGCTCGATCACCTGATCCAGGTTCGCTCCAGCCAGAGCCGCCCGTGCCGCAGCGATAACCAGCATCCCCAAGCTCATCGATATCGACTCAGAGTCCACTATTTCAATGCGGCACTTCCTGTCAACAAGGTCTTTCGCCAGTACAGCGGCGTTATAGGTGCCGCTTTCCTTGGAGGTGAGATGGATCGAGATGATTTCATCCGTTTCTTGGGCAAGCTCATTGTAGACATCAGCGAAGTCCTTGGGAGAAGGCACCGAGGTAGTGGGATGAACATGATTATGGACCAGCCTATCGAAGAACTCACCTGTTCCCATATCTATTCTGTCACGGTAGGTTTCTGTCCCAAACATCACGTAGATCGGAACCATCGTAATGGCCAACTCCTCCGCCAACTCAGAGGGTATGTCACACGCGCTGTCAGTCACAACTTTGACCGCCATTCCGCTCCTTTCCCCTCACTGATTCAGCATATCCGCCCTTCGCCCTATATCGTTCTGAAGGGGGTCCTTCGTTCCGCTCAGGCATCCTCATGATCTCTTATTCGCCTCTCAACGCTTATCATAATGGCAGATCATCTAATGGAAGCTCAC
>QIGA01000094.1 GCA_003229915.1 Chloroflexota bacterium | reverse complement strand
GGTCGGAGATGCCCACAAATTCCAGAGCGTCTTGTGCCCTGGCTTCGACCCTCTTCACCCATTCCCCCCTCTTCATCGCCCTGGGGGAAAGACAGGCCACCATGACATTGGCGATGATGGGCAAGCGGCGAAAAGGTCTCGTGACCTGGAAGGTTCCTGCTATCCCCTGGTTGACGATGTCCCACGGTTTCGCCCTGGTTATATCCTTACCCTTGAATCGCACCCTGCCAGAATCGGGTCTCAGTATGCCGGTTATCAATCGCAGAAGCGTGGTCTTCCCCGCTCCGTTGGGACCTATCAGACCGACCTGCCGACATGAAAGCTGACTCCATTGACAGCGGTCAAGCCGCCGAAGCGCTTGGTCAGTTTCTCAACCTCGAAGTATGCGGGCGTCAACTCACTCCTCCAGCTCCTCCCGAAGCTCCCTGTGGGATACTTTCCCCACATCTGTCTTCGGCAGCTCCCCCCTGAATTCCACGATCTTCGGAACTTTGTAGTGAGCTAGATTCTCGGTGCAGTACTTGATTATCTCCTCTTCCGATACTTTACCTCTCGCCTCGGCCTGGAGGACCACGATCGCCTTGATCGTCTGCCCCACGTCGGGATCAGGAACTCCCAACACCCCCGCTGCCTTCACCTGCGGGTGCTGGTGCAGAACCTCCTCTATCTCCCGGGCAAAGACCGAATAGCCTTTATACTTGATCATATCCTTCTTCCTGTCATAGAAGAAGAAGTAGCCATCCTCGTCCATCTTGACCAGGTCTCCGGTCTTGAGCCATACCTTGCCGTCCAGTTCGATCAAGGTTTCCTTCGTATCATCGGGCCTTTTCCAGTAGCCCTTCATTACATTTGGCCCCTCGATCAGCAGCTCACCCACCTCCCCAGGGGGAAGGTGCTCGCCTGTTTCATGGTCGACGACCGCTACCCCAACGTTGGGTAGCGGGAGACCGAATGAACCAGCCTTTGACCTCCCCAAAGGGTTGATATGAGATACAGCACTGCACTCAGTCAGGCCATAACCTTCAATAATCTTGGAGGCAGTCCTTCTCTCCCAGTCGTTGACAGTTGATTCATGAAGAGTATCCGCGCCGCTGGTAATGATCTTGAGGCCTTTCCAGTTGAACCTGTCGGTCTTGTCGTAATCCTTGAGGAACTGGTACGCGGTGGGCACGCTGTAGAACACCGTTGCTCTGTACCTTTCCATGGCGGATAGCACCTCATCAAGGTCAGGTGTTGTGAACAGAAGCAGCGTTGCCCCCATCATCAGGCCGTTCAACAGGACCACCACCTGACCATATATGTGGTAGAAGGGCAGTAATGCCGGGATGACCTCTTTGCCCTCCTCAAATAGAGGCCAAAAGGCCCGGACCTGCATCTGACAGGCAAGCAGATTGTGATGGGTTAGGATTGCGCCTTTCGGCAATCCTGTTGTCCCACCAGTATAGGGGAGCGCAGCTATATCCTCCCGGGCATTGATCTCGATTTTCGGGGGGTTGGGCGGGTATTTCTTTATGAGCTTCTGGAACTGATGGAAGCCACGGCTTTCAATATCGCGCTGGCTGGGCACCTCCATCTTCGCGTACCTGCCCAGAACGCTCTTCCCCGCAAGCCTTTTCGAGAGAGGCAGATACTCCTCTATGCCGGTCAGAATGACATGCTTAAGCCCGACTCCCGATCTTTCAACGTTGTCGAAAAGGAAATCCTGGCAGATAATGGACTCAGCCTCACTGTCTTCGAGCTGATGCTTCACCTCAATGCTGGTATAGACAGGGCTGATTGGCGTGAGCGTTGCTCCCACCTTGAGCCCGCCATAATAAGCAATGACATACTGAGGGCTGTTCAGCAGGTAGAGAGCGATCTTGTCACCCTTGCGAACTCCCAAGTCATATAGCGCAGTCGCGAATCTGTCAATTTCCTCCTTTAGCTTCTTGAAGCTTATCTTATTGCCATAGAAAATCAGCGCAGTCTTGTCCGCGTGCTTGCTGGCCACCTCATCGAAGACTTCGGGCAAGGATCGCTCTGGGATTTCAACGTTTGCCGGAACTCCTTCAGGATAGAACTTCAGCCACGGTTTCTCAGCGTACTTGGCTTTGGCGTCCATATCACCGCCTCCGATCACTTTCGATAGACCAAACGATACTGTGCAACATCCGTTCTGTCAAGGGATACCCCCGTACCTTAATCCGCGAGGCCCGATGCCTGAACGCCTGCACAGGTAGCGTCGTGACTCCTGTCATGACGCAGAATTCGTTGCCACAGGAGTGGCAACGCTACGTTTGCGCTAGCCGTAGGGGCGGGTTTGAAACCCGCCCCTACAATGGTCAACCGAAAGGATCGCCGACTTGCGCTTGACAAACCGTCGCAAATCCTGTACGAAAGTGGCACGGGAAACCAGAGCGCAATGCATGGCAAACCGAGCGATTCTAGACTTGACAGGCTGCCGCTTTTGCGCTTTACCAATAGCTTTCGATTAACGAAACCTATTAACAGGACTGCACACTAGAAAGGGGAAACAGCCATGCAGGACAAGTTCGAGGTTCTCATTATAGGAGGAGGCCCCGGAGGTCTGACCATAGGGAGTCTGTTGGCCAAGGAAGGCATATCTTCAGCGATCATAGAGCGAGAGCCTGATCTTGGAGGACGGTATCGCTCCATTGATTTCCACGGTTGCCGTTCGGACAACGGCGTTCGCATGCCAACAGCACTGGTTCGCAAGCCCGAGGAAACGTTTATGTACAAGTACCTGGCTCACATGGGAATTGCCCCCGCTGACACCAAGGAGATAAACTGGACCATGGGGTTGCTCAACAAAGACAACCCCAACAGGATCGAGTACTTCTCGATGGACCCCGGCAAGGGGGTGGATAACTTCTTCGACTTTTTCGC
>QIGA01000184.1 GCA_003229915.1 Chloroflexota bacterium | reverse complement strand
TGCAGAGCCCCTAGTCTTAGGGCTACCCCTTCGAGTAGCTTATATGCACGGGGGAATGCACGGCGCAGGAGGGCTCTTTGTTGCGCAAGGAAATACGTGTCACCGAAAGTCAGCACAACGAACTCGCCGCTTAGCGACTCAATAGATCCCTGTCGATGCAAGGAGTGTGTCATACGTTCACCTTCTTACAGCTTAGTATACTACGTTGGGTCAGCCCCTTAGGTGGCTTTATTTTCATGAAGTATATAACTTTGTTCTTGAGTTTGCTATTGCCGTCTTTAGACAGTGCTTGAAAAGGTTTTTTACACACAGTTGCGTTTGATTTTAGCACCTTTAAACGGTACCGGATTTCGCGGGACGCTCGACCATTGGTCAAGTTGACAAATTGAGATTGTGTAGTAGTATGGATAAAAAGTCTGATACTGGTTTGCTATTCCTCGACGTGTGATATTTACACCTATCCTCCACATCGTGGATAATTAAACTTCTAGCAGGTTATAGATGAATCAGGTCATCCCTGGCTTAAACGGACAAAACCCTGAGATGCTCAAATTGGGGCTATGAATTCATATTCGGTGCCTCGGAGCAGGAGTTCTTCCCCAGCAGATGATTCGGCAATGTGTCCCGTTTGTTATATGGGCTGGCGAACAATCAGAAAACGGCATAGCCTTGATGCCTATGGTTGGGGGCTACAATAGACAGACGGGATTTGGTACGCTGGACACGGATAGTCAGGATAGTCGCGTTTTTTAGTTGAGAACACGCCACGGCTGATTATGACATGTAGTCTATTTGGTCGGCTTCGGGTTGGCCAAGGCTTCACAATACGACGTATACGCGCGGCATTTTGTAGAGGATTTTGCACGTACGCCAAGGGAGCTGATTGATGGTGAAGGAACACGAGCCTATACTTCCAGACCAATACAAGGCCTGCGTTCATCACTGGATAATTAATGCGGAGAATCTCGGTGTTTGCAAGAAATGCGGGTCTGCGAAGCAGTTTTGCGGTTGGTGGGACGCTGCGCTAATCCGGAAGGCGTGGAGCAGAAACAGCAACAAGACGGGAGAGGTGGTTTCTGAGCTTGAGAAGTGACCTTTACGGTTATCTCGCTTCCAAACAACTCACCTACTTTTTAATCCTCTCGACGGAAGGAGAGTAGTGTGGAGCAGGCAAAACATGGTGATTCCGTAAAAGTTCACTACGCTGGCAAGCTAGAGGATGGAACGGCATTCAGTACCTCCATTGGCGGCGAGCCTATCGAGTTCACGATTGGGCTTGACCAAGTGATCCCTGGTTTTGAGAAAGCTGTAATCGGGATGAACCCTAGCGAAGCGAAAGTGGCCACAAAGGCCTACGCTCACAGAATAGTGACTTTTATGAAGTGATTTAGAGCCTCCTGGCAGCGCTTGATCATGTCGGAGGAAGTGGACTGCTGAAGTCTAGAAGGAAGTAAAATACAGTAGTTGTGCCAAGCGGTCGTTTCGAGGCCCTCAGTTCAGCCTTAGCTCGTAATGCAAATGAGCATCCATCCGAATGTGACTGGTCTCTCGAGGCTCATACTTAGGGAAGGGAGGCAAAATGAATCTACATGTGGGCAACTTGGCGCGTGAAGTTACAGAGGCTGAGTTGCGGCATTCCTTTGAGTCATTTGGGCAGGTAGCAGCAGTGAGGATCGTCACAGATAGGCACAGCGGCGTATCTAGAGGCTTTGGATTCGTCGACATGCCGGACGGGGCTGAAGCCCAAGCGGCCCTAGCGGGTCTCAACATGCAGGAGTTGTCTGGGCGCACGCTGGACCTGAGTGAGGCACGTGGCCTGAGCGAAGGCAGAAGGGACAGCAGGGGCTATAGTAATGCTGGGCGTGGCCGCCCGGGTAATGGGAAAAAGCGCAGTGGGTCGGGAGGCGGACGGCGACGGTTTTAGGTATCTGTAAACCCCGACCAAATGGCCGGGTTTTACAGCGCGACGTCTGATCTCCAGACAATCCTGCATAGAACATTTTCTCTTCTTATTTTTGGCTTGCAAAATCCAAGTGGCTACTTGGTGAAACTGAGAGGAGGCAAGGATGGCTCGCAAGTTATACGTAGGAGGCCTGTCCTTCAACACAACTGAGGACCAAGTCAGAGAGGAGTTCGCTAAATTCGGGGCGGTGGAATCGGCGGCGGTGATAAGGGATAGGTATTCCGACAGATCCAGAGGCTTTGGCTTCGTGGAGATGTCCAGTGACTCTGAGGCCGATGAAGCCATCAAAGGTTTGAACGGCACCATGCTGGATGGAAGGCAGCTTACCGTCAATTTCGCAAGGGAGCGGGTCGACAGGGGTGGTAAGCAGTACTGACCACTAGCTCAGATTCCCAATGGACGGGAGAACCTTATATTCCTGGCGAAGGTTGACCACGGAATGTCCCTATGTGTGGGAAGCGTAGACCCTTCACAATCAAGTGGTTTTGGAGCGGTTGAACCAACTGGAAGATAACCTTAATCCGGGGGGTTCGTTAATTATTAGTCTCCGGCATGGTTTCGCATAAACCTCCTCTCTCTTGAAGGGAGAGGTTGGAGCCTGTCCTGAGCTTGTCGAAGGAAGCGTGCC
>QIGA01000187.1 GCA_003229915.1 Chloroflexota bacterium | reverse complement strand
AAGATAGCCATTAAGGTCATCAACCACTACGGCGACGAGGTGCTCAAGGTCTACGAGGTCACGTAGAGGCATTGTACGCTGTGCCTCTACCAGCCAACCAAGGAAGCCCTGTACGAAAAAATGTCACGTAACCCTGGCAAGCACCGCCGCCGTTCCATCAGACTAAAAGATTACGATTATTCACAAGCTGGAGCGTATTTCGTCACCATTTGCACAAGAGATCGGGAATGCCTCTTCGGGGAAATCGCTGGTGGGTCAATTGGGTTGAGTCCCTTTGGGGAAATCGTTCAGGCATGCTGGGGTGATTTGCCGCATCATTACCCGCACGTGGTGTTGGATGCCTTTGTGATTATGCCCAATCACATACATGGGATTGTTGTATTGTCCGATCCGCCGGATGTAGGGGCAGGTTTCAAACCAGGGGCGGGTTTTAAACCCGCCCCTACGATGGTTGACAGACGCCATGGGTTGACGGAGATAGTACGAGCATTGAAAACATTCTCCTCGCGTCGGATCAATGAATTGCGTGGCACGACCGGGATGCCTGTATGGCAGCGCAATTATTACGAACACGTGATACGAAATGAAGGCGATTTAAGTGCGATAAGGAAATACATTGTGGACAATCCCCTGAGGTGGGATTTGGATAGAGAGAATCCTGAGAATCCGGGCAATTCATGGTAGGGGCAGGTTTCAAACCTGCCCCTACACGGTGAGGCGTTTCTTGAGGTAGTCGATGACTTTCACCGGTGACGGATCGGTCTCGTAGAGAAGCGCCAGATAGTAGCTGACCCAGTCGCCAAATAGGACAAGGCTCATCATCTGGCTAAGGGCGCTCTCTCCCAGCCCGTCCACCACTTCATAGCTGATTCTCGCCTGGCTCAGCACATCGCTGGTGACATTGTATCTAAGAAGGGTTCGGGGGTGGAGGTATTGGGAGCGGAGTAGAATCACAAAGACCTTCTGCGCCAGCTCGGTGGGGAACTCATAGCCGACGACGGCATTATGGTTTAGCTCGGGGAATATCTCGTAGAAGGCCCACGCTTTGCTGTTTTCGTTAATCTGGGTTTTCCAGCGCCGCGCTACCGGTGAGAGAATGCCCGCGCCGTAGATGACCACCAGGCGGTCATGCAGCTTGCCTGCCATTTGTTTGGCCGGGTTACGGGGGGTGGGACAGGTATCGTCGGTGGTGGTCTGCAGGTTATCGAGCACCTGTGCCATCTCCTCGACCTCGCCCGATTTGTCGCTCACAAAGCCGAGGCTCTGGCAGATGCCAAGCAATGGGAGGAAGCTATGGGCCAGGGCGGCGCGTGGTTGGGCTACATAGTTGATGGCAAAAACCGGGATGCCGTTTTTCTCGGCAAGCCCCTTTAATTTCCCTCCAGTGGTCAGTACCAGCTTCCTGGCTGGCGTTGCAAGAGCTTGGGTAAAGGAGGATAGGGTCTCCTCGGTCATACCAGAATAGCTTGAGGCGATTACCAGGGTATTGGCGTCCACGCAGGGGGGCAAGTCATAGTCTCGATGCACCGAAATTGGCACCTTGCTGTCGGCGGCCGCCAAGCTGCCAAGCAGGTCGCCCCCGATGGCTGAGCCCCCCATACCCAGAATGACTACCTTGTCCACACTGGAATAGTCTGGAGGCAGTTCGAAGCTCAGAGCCTGTTGCCATGCCTTGAGGCATTGCCGGGGCAGCTCACGGATGCGCCCTCGCATATCAGCGGGATCGAGTCTTACGTAAACTTCGGGATCATCCAGGTTTATCATTATCTAAATGCCGGCCAGCTTTTTTCCTTCCTCCAGGAGCCTTTCCACATGTGGCATGGAGTCGCTTTCGGTGTATATGCGAAGGAGGGGTTCTGTTCCCGAGAGGCGGATAAGGAGCCAGCTTCCGTCGCTGAGGCGGAAGCGAAAACCGTCAGAGGTGTCTATGTTGGTCACATCGGTATTGTCAATCTGTTTGGGCTTCAACTGATTCAGGCGCTGGATGGTCGCCTCTCGTTTCTCCGGCGGGAAGTGATAATCGCTTCGTTCATAGTAATGAGGCCCCACTTTGCTGTAGAGATACTCTATCAACTCTGAGGGCTTCTTGTTCGTACTGACCATCATGTCCAGCAGGTAGAGCCCGGCCAGTACCCCGTCACGTTCTGGAATATGCCCTCGAAAGCCGAAACCGCCGCTTTCTTCGCCTCCGATAAGGGCATTCTCAGATATCATCAGCGGGCCGAGGTATTTGAAGCCAACGAGGGTTTCATGCACAGGCACAGAGAAGAGTTCGCCCAGCCGGTAGACCATGTCTGTTGTGGTTATGGATTTGACGATGGCTCCTCGCTCTCCACGCACCTCCAGGAGATAGAGAGCAAGCAATGCGAACACCTGAAGCGGTGTGATGAAGGAGCCGTTTTCGTCCAGAAGCCCTATGCGGTCGGAGTCGCCGTCAGTGGCCAGTCCGACATTGGCTTCAGTCCCCCGAATCATCTCGGAAATCCTGGTCAGGTTATGCGCTATGGGCTCCGGTTGTTGAATGCCCGGAAAGGAGGGGTTGCGCTCAGCATTGATCTCGGTGATCTCTGTATTGCCGCCCGACAATAACCC
>QIGA01000192.1 GCA_003229915.1 Chloroflexota bacterium | reverse complement strand
GCCTTGGCAGCCTTGGCCGCCCTCAGCAGTTCCGCAAATGTCTCCACCCTCGTCCTTAGCTGGCCGGCACTGTAGTTCCGGGTGTCGTAGGCGTCCCCTTCCAACGCTAGCACTGGCACACCCAACTCTTTCTCTATGACCTTCTTGGTTATCGGGACGGTGGCGACCCACTCACGGCAAGAGTACGGGTAGAAATTAATTACTCCATCCACTCCGAAAGCCTTGCAGTTCTCCAAGTTGATAGCAACATGGGCTTCACAGGAGTGGGGCACATCCAGACATGGGCCTACACCGATCATGTCCGCCCACTCCGTGTAGGGATGTTTGGTTAGTACCCAAGGGCTGAGCCAGAACGGCATCTGGACGCGGATGGCTAATCCTGTATCTTCTATCATACGAGTTATGCTGGGGTCCACACTTATTGTAGCTGTGCAGTAGACACCGGGGGCTCCTTTCTCGACTACCCCTTTTCCTTCGTCAACTCTCTGCTGCACCTCCTCAGCCAGTATCTCAAGCGCCTCCTGCTTTCCCTCAATATCCCTTGTAGGCATAGAGTTCAAGAAAAACGCGTGGACCAGACTCGCCTGACTTATCGGCTGCGGGTCGGCGTGCCCAATGAGCTCTACCATCTGTTGAAATTTGATCCGGTATATCGCATTCGCCCGATTAGTAGCGCGTATCGCCTCCTCCGTTATTTGGCTGCCGATCACATCCTCAAATGTCTGGAAGAGCTTGCGTGCCTGTGATCCGCAGTAACGCGCCCTGTAGTCATTGAATTTCGGCCAGTCACCCCAGTTCGCATCTGGGCAGCTATCGAGGTATGCTACAGGAACGCCGTAGACCTCATGAAGTAATTGCTCTGCCTCAGATGGCTGATCGCAATGATAGGATGCGATTACAGACAAATCAGGAAATGGGATTACGCCTTTCACCATCGCCCCCAGCCGAGTCTGGTATAGAGCGCAATGGGCGGATCCTGGTGGCAGGCCGTTCGCTTCTCCTGCCTCCAGAAAAGGGGTGAGTTTGTCGAAGATTTGGCCAATGGTCATGTTGATTATCTGCCCTGGAGTGGCAAAGTATACTTCCCTCTCATCCGTTGACAGCATCATTGACATCAACGGCCGGAGCTCCATCGGAAAATCGCTGTAGACTACCTTATCGTGTTCTTCCCTTGCCAGTACCAGATTAACAAGCTCACGCATCCATATCCCGAGGAATCTACGCACCCCCAGCAACTCTACATCTAAATAATGCCTCAGCCTCTTCTCGCCTCGCTTAATATCCTCCTCCTCTATCCCCAGGATATTGAACGCTTTGTCAATCCGTGGCCTTTCCCTTTCCATCTCATCCGGTTTAAAGCTACACAACTTGAAGAGCTCGGTGTACATAGCTAGCGGCCTCCTCCCCCTTTGATAATCTCAACAAAGGTTTCAATCCTCGTTCTTAGAGGGCCTCTCTCGGAAACATCGTAATCTGATTCTATCTTCAGCATAGGGATATTGAGATCGTTCTTCAGAATCCTCTCGAAGTAGTATGCTTGGATATCGTAGCTGCTCCGGTACATGAGTTGATACCAGATAATCCCATCTACGTTGAAATCCCTGGCCAACTGTATCAGATAGTCGATCCTCTCCCTGGATGGTCTGAACCACGCTGGGGGCACCCTTCTCCTGAAGTACCTGTCCGCTAGTGCCTCCATAAGGTCACCGTCAACCTGCACGTTCTCCCAGTAGTGTCTGATTCCCTCAGCGAACTCCTCGATGACGATCGATGCGCCAGCCTCTTCAGTCATCTCTAAAACCTTATAATCACCCATAGCCAGGGTAGAGCCTGTCAACAGGATCCTGGGCCCCTTTGGGTTAGATGGAGGCTTCTCCTTTAGCTCATGATGGATAGAACGCAGAACATCTATGAAAATGGCCTTGTCGGCAACAAACGAGGCATGATTCAATTTCACAAACTCATGGCCGGTTACAGGTGGCCGCTCAGCCCGACGCAGCAGGCTTAGCTCCTTCAGGGAATCTCTCATACTATTGCACAAATCGATCGCTTCTCTCAATCTCCCGTTCTCGATCTTGTTGCCAGTGAACTCCTCAAGCTTCTCCCTAAGCGAATGCAGCCCCGCGAGATAGTACTCGAACGCGTGTTCATCTTTCTGATGAGGAACGCCAAACCGGAACACATTGGCATCGGTGAAGAAGCTAAAGCAGTCGGCTATCGCCTTGATATTGTGATCAGTGACAGGGACTACGAGGAGATCGATCATCTGATAGAGAGGCTCTTCACCCAGCATTCTGTACCCAATCTGCGATCTGCAGAATGTATCTATGAATCTAGGAATATACGCAGCGCTTTCCGCTACCGGCTCGGGGTCTCCTCCTCGGATGAGGCCGACTGGGATTGCCCCACAGGCATAAACCAGCTCCTCGGGCAGATAGCCACCAGGGGTGTAGCCAACCAGCTTAGTCCCCTTCTCTCTCATCCGTGTCAGCTCTGCCAGTCTGGTTGCCAGGTGTTCAGAAAGTTTCCTCATCGCTTCCATTAGCAGCCACCTCAGGCTTCGTATGCTAACATACAGCATTATATGGGTCAATTTCATA
>QIGA01000024.1 GCA_003229915.1 Chloroflexota bacterium | reverse complement strand
CCCCACGATATTGCCATTGTCTAGCACAGGCAACTGGTTGATATCCTCCGTGGTCAGCATCTGGAAAACGTTGGAGAGGTCATCGCTTGGTCGCACCCACCTTAGACTGTCGAAGGGCGTCATGGCTCCCCTTATAGTTCTCGATGCCCGAAGCTCACGCGGCACCTTCTTTACATCATGCACCGTTATCAGCCCCAACAGATGCCCGTTCTCTACGACGGGAAAACACCGGCGACCGGAGTCCAAGATGTAATCGTGCACCAACTGCTCCACCGAAAGTTGAGGAGGGACTGAGGGGCAATCACGTGTCATTACTTCACTAACGGTATGGCCCTGAAGCATAGCATCCATAGCCACCTGGCGATAGCTTCCCACGGCTGCGTTCTGCAAAAACCAGCCGATGAAGGCTATCCACAGGCCATTCAGCCAATAGCCCCAGAAGACCATCCAAATACCGCCAAGAATGAAAAGGTAGCCTATTCCCCTGCCGATGGTTGATGCTGTTCGAGTGGCGCCCCTAAGGTTGCCACTGCGCCACCACAAGATCGACCGCAGAACGCGTCCCCCGTCCAGAGGAAACCCGGGGATCAGGTTGAAGACAGCAAGGACAATGTTAATCCAACCCAGCCAGAAAGCGAGCGCCTCCAGAGGTGCACTGAATCCCCCTGCCCCCAGCCAGATTCCCCAGAATATCCCCCCAATGGCCAGGCTGGTCAGCGGACCTGCCAGCGCAATACGGAATTCGACGTTGGGCCTATCAGGTTCCTTGGTCATCTGGGATACCCCGCCGAAGATGAAAAGGGTTATGGAGTTGATGGGAATGCCCGCAGCCTGTGCCACGATGCTGTGGGATAGCTCGTGCAAAAGCACTGAGGCGAAGAAAAGGAGACTGGTGGCCAGACCTACAAACCAATAGGTTGGCAAATTCCAGCCTGGATAGCTGTCGGGGAAATAGCTAGCTGCCAAGGCCCAGGTAATGAGCGCAAACACGAAAAACCAGGAATAATGCAGCCGTATGGGTATGCCGAACAGCCGACCTAGAGGTATTCCCCCTCCCAGCATCCTGCCCTCCCAATCACGTGTGAGATTACAGCGTTCGCAGTGTACCCAAATGATAGGCGATGCGGAGTGAAGAAGTCATAAAATGAGCGGGGGAAAGGTTAAAAAGTTATCACATTTTCAAGGCAGTTTTGCCTTGACCGCGAGTACCGAAACGCCGATGCCTCTCAGCAATAAACAGGGCTTGCATTTACCGTTTCCTGCCTACATTACAGAAGCCTTTTCTCACCTTCGATCTGCTTCATGTCTGTAATATCCTGGCTAATCTCCAAACAGCCGAGATATTCCCCAGCCTTGTTGCGGACTGCAAGGTAACGGATGTAAATCAGACGTCCCTTCACATGAATCCAGAACTCTACCGAGTCTTTCCGACCAGCACTGAGATCATCGAGGATCTGGGTAACCACGTGAAGGCTCTTTTGAGGGTGGCATTGTTGAACATTGCGGCCGATGATCGTTTTTGCCCTCGGAAAGACTCGCTCTTTTGACTGGTTGAAGTATCGGACAGTGCCGCCTTTATCAACAAATGTAATGTCCAGGGGCAGGCTGTCCAGCACCGCCTCCACTTCCTCTACTGTTATAGAACCTGTTTCAAACGGTATCCCTCTTCCCTGTTCCTGGGCTTCTTCTGCCAGGATAACCTTTTCGCCGATAGCCTCCTTTGGCGTGAAATAGCAATAGCCCAAATCGTCCATCGATGCCTTTATCTGTCGCCATTCCTCCTCGCTTATGAGGCGCAGCGCCGCGGGGAAGAGTATATTTTCCTCCTTAAAGAAGTGGTCGGGAAGGATTGTGGTTAAATGCCCGAGATGGGAGAGTAGCTCTGATTTGAACCTTTCGAAAGCAAGAGTTCCTTTGTTTTCCAGGGTTTTGCTCGCTTCTTTGATTGTATCTCTCTGCTCGTCGTGTTCTGACCACATTATGGCTGGTGGTTGAGTTATCCCGTGTTTCTCGAGATAGGGAAACAGGCAGTTCTCCTCTCTGACCTTATGCTTGTTATATTCTTTGAGATGCCCCAGGAGCTCTTCAGTTTTTGAGAGCTCATTTCTGGCTCCATCAAGGTCTTCAGCCTCTTCAACTTTGGGAAGGAGGTCAGACATTTCCGCGACAAACCCTTTCACAAGTTCATGTTCCTTCAGCTGTATATGTATGGGATGACCTGGGGGGGCCTGAGCCTCTTGCTTCTCAAGAGATTCTTTGAAAACTTCGAGATGGACTTCACAGAGTCTTTGTATTTCTTCCCTCGGTATCCCATCCACTAGTATGAGTTCTTGTTCTGCCTGGGCTATCTCTATGGGGTCTATGTCTTTCAAGACTTCTTTGAATTTCTCCTTAACCTCATCGGGGCTCACCCCCGCATGTAGCTGCTCAAGCAAGCGCTTTATTATCTGTTTTTTGGTTTCTTTTTCGCCAAGTGGCTCACTCATAGTTTCTTGTCCTCTTTCCTTTCTATGCAATCAGGCACTGGTGCCGGCCGGAGACCCAGTCGGGCAGGACAGCTTCAGCCGTGTATAGTTGAACGTATCTTCAGCACCGCCAGACAGGGCAGGTGCGGTTCT
>QIGA01000141.1 GCA_003229915.1 Chloroflexota bacterium | reverse complement strand
GGAGAGGCGGGGTGACTGAGAGACTGATGATTGCCTATGGAGAGCTGGTGGCGGGCGAAGTAGAGACCTTGCCGTAAATCAGAAAATCTCTCACCCGCTCCCAGGTCAGTTCGGCAATCCGAAACTCCGGAAGCGAAGCATCGATCACCACCCATCTTTCGGGATCAGCGGCAGCCATCTTCAAGTAGCCTTCCCGAACCCGCTGGTGGAAGCCGAACTCCTCACGCTCGAAACTGTCCCATTTCCGCTTCTTGCGTATCAGGCCTTCCTCCGCTTCAAGGTCCATTAGGAGCACAAGGTCAGGTTTCACGCCCTCAGTAACGAAGTCGTCCAGGGACTCGAGGAGGCTCAGATCGATACCCCGTCCGTGGCCTTGATAGGCTATGGTTGAAGCGGAGAAGCGGTCACAGATTACGACTTTACCGCTTTTCAAGGCGGGGCGGATGACTTGTTTCACTAGCTGGCTTCGTGAAGCCAGGAAGAGGAAAAGCTCGGTAGGTATGGTAATAGCCTTGCCCCACTTGACCCACCGGCGCAGCCTTTCGCCGAGCGCGGTGCCACCCGGCTCGTGGGTAGGCACCACTTTGTAGCCGACTTTGCGGAGTCGATTTGTAAGCGCCTTGGTCTGTGTGGACTTTCCGCTACCCTCTCCACCCTCGAAAACGATGAAAGCGGGATTTCCCATTTCACCTCCATGAGGAAATAGCCAGGACTGCCGCTGGGTGCGCTCATGATATGGTCTCAATCGCTGTCTGTCAAGACATCACGGCGACATTCGTACCGATGGATATCTACTGATAAGCCCGGGCTCTACCCGCGCCTTGGTGTGGGGGATCCCGGTGGATAGGCTTCAATTGCCGCATAACCCCTTCATCTGATTCAACACGGTACTAATTCCCCACAGATATTGCCCAATGGGGCTATTGAATAGGTGCTAGCAGGTGTGGTAATGTTCAGGTAGGATAATTGCGGTTGAGGTAAGTGCCATGAAGAAAAGTAGGATCGGTGTCCTTACCGGCGGTGGAGACTGCGCGGGGCTGAACCCCGCCATCAAGTGGGTGGTCAAGACCGCCTTGGATGAACGGCTTGAGGAGGAGAGAGGCGTCAGGTATGAAGTACTGGGCATCAGGGATGGCTGGAAGGGGCTGGTCTACGCTGAACCCGGGAGCAAGGACTATATCCTGCCCCTGAACGAAGAGGTGGTGAGAACGTGGGGTAGACATGGCGGGACCGCTTTGGGGACTTCACGGACAAATCCCTATGATCCCAAGAACGATCAGTCCAAGACAGTGCTGAAGAACATCAAGAATCTGGGTTTGGATGTGGTGATAGCTATAGGAGGAGAGGATACCCTGGGCGTGGCTCACAAGCTGTATCAGGAGGGCGTTAATGCTATCGGTATCCCCAAGACAATTGACAAGGATCTTCCCGGCACTGACTATACTCTTGGGTTCGATACGGCTTTGAATGTTATTACGGAGGAGGTTGATAGGCTGAGGACGACTGCTGATTCTCACAGAAGGATATTCGTGGTGGAGACCATGGGACGACACGCGGGCTTTCTGGCTCTGGAGGGGGGAGAATCCAGCGGAGCATTTATCATCCTGATCCCGGAGTACGGCTTTTCGATTGATAGGGTGAATGAGTTGCTTCTCGAAGGAAAAAGGACTGGTGCCAGGTATAGTATTGTCATTGTGGCGGAGGGAGCAAAGCCGGAAGGAGGCTCCGAAGTTGTGGCGGGGGATGGTGTGGATAGCTTTGGCCATAAGAGTCTCGGCGGAATCGGCGAATTCCTGGCTGGGGAAATCAGGAAGGGCCTGGGATTGGACACGCGAAGCGTGGTCCTCAGCCATCTGCAGCGAGGCGGCGCGCCTTCTGCCTTTGACCGGAGGATGGGCCGGCATTTTGGCATCGCCGCCGTCGATCTGGTGGTAAAGGGGGATTTTGGTAAGCTGGTGAGTCTCACAAACGGCAAGGTTGCCGCCGTCCCTCTGGAGGTAGTCACGGAGAAGCCGAGATCAGTGAATGTCGAAACTGAGTACGATGCTGGCAGATATAACGGACGCCGGACTATTCTGGCCGATTGAGCAGGAGGGGCGATATGAATGAAATGTCCATGCGAATTGACTCATTGGTAGAAGATGCTGTCTTTGGCTCAGACAACGGGACAAAGGAGGGGAGCCGTCTGAAGATCAGGGAGCTTGCGCTGGAGAAGGGAATCCACCCTGCAAGCATTCAGGGCCTATATGAAGCAGCGGGAAAGGGTCAATATCGAGGTATGTCAGTCCCGGCGATCAATATCCGCGGGATAACCTATCACGTGGCGAGGGCTGCCTTCAGGGCTGCTCTGAAGAATGACGTGGGCGCTTTCATCTTCGAGATCGCCCGTTCTGAGATAGGCTATACAGGCCAAAGGCCCGGAGAGTATACGGCCGCTGTTCTGGCTGCTGCCGTCAAGGAGGGATTCAAGGGCCCTGTTTTCCTTTCAGGGCGATCATTTTCAGGTCAACGCCGGCAGGTTCAGGTCGGAGCCTGAACAGGAATTGAATGCGATCAAGGAGCTGACGCGTGAGGCAGTCGACGCTGGTTTCTTCAATATCGATATAGACGCCTCTACCATCGTTGATTTAGAGAGACAGACCCTCGAGGAGCAGCAGGAGCTGAATTGTCAGTTCACTGCTGATATGACCGAATTCATACGCGGCATCGAGCCTGAAGGGACAACAATTTCCGTTGGAGGTGAGATAGGGGAGGTGGGGGGCAGGAACAGCACGGCAGAGGACCTCAGGGCCTTTATGTCAGGGTATTTGAAGCTGTTGGAGCCCGGTGTCAAGGGCATCTCGAAGATAAGCGTGCAAACTGGCACGGCGCATGGTGGAGTGGTTCTGCCGGATGGCTCCATTGCAAACGTCAAGCTGGATTTCAACACGCTGGAAGCATTGTCCAGGATGGCGCGGGAGGAGTATGGTATGGGGGGAGCTGTACAGCATGGAGCTTCCACTCTTCCCGACGAGGCATTTGGTAGATTTCCACAGGTGGGCACGTTGGAAGTGCACCTGGCCACGGGATTTCAAAACATTATCTATGATAGCCCTTATTTTCCCGATGAGCTGCTGAATGATATCTATAGTCATCTTTCGGATAAGTACTCCAGTGAGAGAAAACAGGGTGAGACCGTGGAGCAGTTCCTTTACAAAACTCGAAAGAAGGCATTCGGCGATTTCAAAGAGGAGATGTGGGACATTCCGGAGACGAATCTCAAAGGGTTGAGAGAGACGCTGGAAGAGCGCTTCTCTCTGCTGTTCCGGAAACTCAACGTGGTCAATACGGCCGGGCTTGCCCTTGATCCGTGAATAAGACTCTGAAGCCAGCATTGTA
>QIGA01000022.1 GCA_003229915.1 Chloroflexota bacterium | reverse complement strand
TGACTGCTTCGGAGGCCACAACAGGCATAGTCTTAGCTATCCTGGTGGGTATTGCAGCCGGATTGGGGGCAGTGGCCTTCAGGTGGCTCATAAGAGGCTTCCAGTGGGCCTTTTTCAAACAGGGAGCGGAGACGCTGGGATTCATGGGGGATCACTATGTCATTATTCTACCTATTGCCGGTTGCCTTCTCATCGGTCCTCTGATCTATTTCTTGGCTCGTGAGGCTAAGGGAGAAGGCCCACCAGAGGTTATGAGCGCGGTAGCTGTTGGGGGTGGACGCATCCGCTCCCGGGTAGCAGCGGTGAAGATACTTGTTTCCTCAATCTGTATCGGTAGTGGTGGCTCGGTAGGGCGTGAAGGGCCAATTGTGCAGATTGGCTCTGCGGTGGGATCGGCCGTAGGCCGATGGCTCAAGTTGCCTGAGGAGTGGCTTAAGACCCTTGTCCTTTGTGGGGCGGCAGGTGGTATCGCCGCTACTTTTAATGCCCCTGTTGGTGGTGTCTTCTTTGCTATGGAAGTTCTCTCGCGGCGGGTTGTGACAGCCAGGCTTTTCCCTATAATGATCAGCGCCATAGCCGCAGAATACGTGGCGTGGTCACTTCTGGGGCCGAACCCCTCGTTTGTGGTGGAGAAGTATGCCCTGGGCAGTTACTGGGAGATAGTACCGTATATTTTACTGGGAATCCTCGCAGGATTCCTGGCCGTTGGATTTGTTCGTTTCTTCTTCAAGGTTGAAGACCTCTTTGGTGCTATCAAGTTACCCTCGTACTTGAAGCCTGCACTGGGCGGCCTTGCCATCGGAATCATGGGCTTCTACTACTCGGGTATCTTCGGGGTGGGCTATGGGGAGGGCTATGGCCCTGGAGGGGTATTTGTTAACTCAGGCCCCGTTGATGCGATCCTGGCGGCGCAAATAGGGCTTGGCGTTCTCATAGCACTATTGTTTCTGAAGATGATAGCTACAGCTATTACTTTGGGTAGTGGTGGCAGCGGAGGCGTATTTGCTCCGGCACTGTTTATCGGGGCTGCACTCGGCGGGGTATTTGGCCTTGTAGCTGTTAGGCTATTCCCCGGTGTGATATCTAGCTCTGGGGCTTACTCTCTGGTTGGCATGGGGGCATTCTTTGCTGCTGTGGTGCAGGGACCGATCACTGCTATCGTGCTTTTACTCGAAATGACCCGGGATATTCAATTGCTTCTGCCCCTAATGACCGCTATTGTTTTCGCTACCATTACTGTCCGGGCATTTACTGCTGATTCTATCTATACACTTCGGCTTAAGCGAGAGGGTGTGGATTTCCATCAGAAAGAAGCTATTCCTATAATGAGGAAAATAACCGTCGCTGAGGCGATGACCCGCAACTACCCTACTGTTTTCCCGAGGATGCCGGTTAGAGACCTAATGACCATGCTTGCTCGGACTGGGCATCATGGATTTCCCGTTGTTGAAGAAGATGGCAGTCTCGTTGGTGTAGTTACCTTGGCTGATGTTGAGGGTAAGATGGAAGGTGATATTACTGGCCTTAAGGTGAGAGATATAGCCACAACGCCCCCGATTGTAGCTTATCCTGATCAATCTCTACACGAAGCCTTGCTCCAACTTGGGGCCAAGGACGTGGGACGTATCCCGGTAGTGGATCGCAATGATCGCGCCAAACTGTTGGGAGTCTTACGGAGACATGATATCATAAGAGCATACAGTAATAAGCTCCAGGAGAGTGCCCGACGTGGTTGAGGCTATTAAAGCAGTTCAGCGTACACTTAAGGGTGAGCGGTGCGAAAAACCCCAAAGCAGGGGGATCATCGATTATATCACGGTATTGAAACCGCGCGAAACGTTCTTGCTTGTATTCATCGGGATTTCCTCGGCGATAATCGCCGGGCAGGGCAGCGTTCCAGGGAATGTGCTGTTGCTCGCATTGGCGGCAATTACCCTGGGAAGCGCTGGGGCCAATGGCATTACCAATTACCTCGACAGGGATGTCGATGTCAGGATGAGGAGAACCCATCTGCGCGCACTGCCTGCGAAGCGCATAGTCCCTCCCAGGAGGGCTTTGATATGGAGCGTATCCCTGGTAATCATTGCTCTGGTTCTGGCCTGGTTCCTGCATCCACTTGCGTTCGTGTTCGGCCTTAGCGGTGTCGTCGCAGCTTCGGTGTTTCGCAAAAAGGTTATGTGTGTCATTCAGGGCGGGATCGCCGGTTCTGCGCCTGTGCTCATCGGCTACGTTGCTGTCACCCAGCAGCTCGATCTGACCATTCTCTTCCTCAGCGTTCTCATTGCCGTTTGGATTCCGCTGCATGTTTGGAGCGCCATGATCGCCAACCGCGAGGACTATCTGCAGGCCGGTATTGCGTATTTCCCTGTCACCTGGAAGGCCAAGGATGCCATAAAAGTGTTGTTGGGCTTGTCAGTTCTGCTCTACGCAGCCTCGCTAGCTCTCTGGTCGGTAGGTGACTTCGGTTGGCTCTACTTTGGGACAGCGAATATCTTAGGCATAATCATGATCTATACCACCTACAATCTCCTTAAAAGCGGTACCTCCAGTGGTGCGTGGAAAGTTTATAAGCTTTCCGCTTTTCCCTATCTCGGTGTGATTTTCACCGTCCTCTCCTTGAGTTTCTGG
>QIGA01000104.1 GCA_003229915.1 Chloroflexota bacterium | reverse complement strand
CTAAATATCGTTATTCGGTCAATGACACTGGCTCTAAACTCCTTATCCAGATGACTACGGCGCTAACCATTTTTTCAAAGGTTCGACGAGCCAACGGAGTGTTAGAGACACTACACTAGCAGGGCGTTTGTGCCCCTGGATAACGCCCTATTGGCCATGACGATCGTTGATCGGGCAAGAGACAATCGTCTTATGGCGCTTCTGTTTCTTCATAGTGAGCTGTTTCTAGCGTCGTTTCTTTGTCATATCTCCGATCCTCGTATTTGCTAGCGCACTCCCAATTCGTCTGAGGGCTTACGGCTCGCATTCTTAGCGGTTTGGACCTTGTCCCGAAGAAGCCGCGTTCATATTGCTCGAAATTAACCCCAAGCGTGAACTCAACCCTGCTAATGCCATAGCACAGCGCCCACATTAGCCCGCTGAAGGGGTGGTGAACGATGCTAGACATGGTGGTTCGCCACAGGCCGGGAACGCTCATGTCCTTCGCTATCAGGTCTTTGCCGAAGTACTGATGTGACTTGTTGGTGTAGAAGAAGTACCTGCTCCACTGATGACTGAAGTCTGTAGTCGATTGAGGCGGTCCATAATAGAAGATAGCATCCTCAGCCCATACAAACTTCCGGCGCTGCTGAATGCAGGAGTAGAAGATAAACTGATCATCAGCGAGAAAGTGTGGCAAGGAAAGATGTTGGTAAAAGTCTCTTGATAGAGCCATTACACGTCCGTCTACACTCCACCATGACATATCCTTTTGTTTTCTGATCCTGTCTACCAGAATCCAGTCAAAATATGCTGCCTGCTTTGCTGGGTTGAGGCCAAGCCCAGGGCGGGTACGGACAAGACCACCTTGGACTAGCGCGGTCGTACCATCACGGAAATACTGTACCAGCTTCGATATACTATGCTCATTCGCCAACCTCACGTCAGCGTCAATAAAAACAAGTACATCCGCACTAGTGCCTGAGAAGGCTAGGTTTATCGAATCCTGCTTACCTTTCCTTTCTTGTTTTCTGATTAGCTTCACCCTTTGGTCTCTGGTAGCAACCTGCTGCACGATATCATCTGTTTGATCGGTCGATGCATCCGATATCACATATATGTGCTGGATTTCAAACCAGTTATCCTGCTTTGCCATGACCACGTCATTCAACAAACCTTTAATACAACTTCCCTCATTAAATGCAGGGATGACGATATCAACTGTGGCTGTTGCCTGCTCGGGTTCGTCCTTAGTTGTGGCCAAGGGCAGAGCTCTTCTGGTCATCGGTGTGACTCTGTTTGCCATCTCTACCTCCTTTTTCGGGTTCTCCCATTGCCACCAGGGTTTGTTCAGATAGTGCTAGTGCAATGGTCTGCGTCAATAACTGTGATGCGTTCCTGTAGCCTGTCTTTAAGCAAGCGGCTGCGATGGCTGCCAATCGTCCGCGCCAGAGCAGCGTTGCCATTGGGGAGCTCTACGGTGGGGCTAGCCAATTGAAAAACTGCTTCGTGGCTCCGCACTTCTTGCAAACATCAAAGTTCCTCTCAGCTACTGCCGAGTGAAGAGCATATCCGTTGCTTTCGCCGCAGTACATTGCCCCATACTCACTCTCCATCCTCAGCTGTCACTCCACAAAGTGAACTTTCACCCCACCCCTTGCACCGACTCCTTGGGCCTGAACACATCATCTCTAGTGATAGTCCCCAGAGTAAAAGGTGGCGTATGGGACTCAATGATATGTTTTTCCCAACACTGGGCATGAGTAAGAACCCCGCAGTTGCAGCGGAAAACTACCCTCCCACCGTGAAAGGGATTGCCACAGACACTACAATTCATAAGCTATTACCTTCTCTCGCTTTCCTCGTTCTGATCTATTCGCCTTTGTTCTCCCTGCCGTATCCTGCCCCCTATCTCTCATCTGTAAGACTTGTTAGACAAAGCCTTATCAAGCCGAGCAGAGGAAAAAGGCTGTCCTTTCGGACAACCCTGCCCCTGCTGGAGGTGTGGCATTGGTGGTAAAGCCACACTACAGTACCAGTATAAATACCCTGTCAATAGTCGGTGGGAAAAGTCAAGATATGGCATCTTGGCACAAATCCGTGGATTCTTTTGGGCTGGAAAGCGAGGAGGGGACTGGAGGGGTTGATGCCCTCCTTTTTTACCGCTGGCCTGCCCTTTTGGTTACCGGTAAGCCCACCGGGGGCGGATCACCGACGATTTATGGCCTTTTAGCCGCTCCGCAGACTGGTATTCACCCTCTTCAAGACAATAACCATCCATAGGGCTCCCCCGGCACCTTTCAGTTTCCCAATACTCAGACACCGTCTCAGTACAGAGGCGGGCTCAGCGCCATCGCTCGTTCCCGAGCCCCCTTAAGCAGCGCTACCCACAGCTTCTCCAGGACCTTCAATACTATCTTACGGGCATGGCGTACTACCTGCCCAAGACAGGTAAATACTCTAAACCTCAATCGTTTCGGTTCCGCTTTGGCATATTCCTCCGGCAGCACTGCCGCCTTGAGCAACTCCAGGAGATTATGCGTTATCACCTGCAGCCTCAGCCAGGCTGCATTCGCCCCGTGTTTCCCACTGGGGTACACCCCTCCACCCAACTCGCCTTTTATTATGTGATGCACATGCTCAATCGTCCCCGCCTTGCCTCTATGCC
>QIGA01000011.1 GCA_003229915.1 Chloroflexota bacterium | reverse complement strand
GCCAGCGTAGTGGCCTGCACACTGTTCACCATAGGAGTCGTTCCCAGGGGCGGCATACACGGCTATTACCACGCCCTCTTCCGCTGCGCCGTAGCCCATGGAGCGGTGTTCCGCACCTGCTGTCCCGTGGATGAGATCATCATCCAGGATGGGCGGGCCATGGGGGTGCGCCTCAGAGACAACGCTGTGATTGGGGGAAGGACGATCTGGGCAAACAAGGCGGTGCTCAGCGCCACCGACATCAAGCAAACCTTCCTCAAAATGATCGGGCCACAGCACCTTGACGCCAGCTTCAACAAGCGCATCGAGGACCTTAGCCTGAAAGGCGGGAGCATCTACGTGAATCACCTGCACACGCGCGAGCGGCTCCGTGTCCGACGCGAGTTCCGCAGCGGTGACGATATCGAGCCTCATGGCGTATGCTACCCGATGGACTCGAGAGAGATATACTTCGAGCACGCAACGGATGCAATGGGGTTTCAGGGTATGCCCAAAATGCCCCCTGAGCGGGTGATGTGGCTCTGGGCCAGCAGCACGCAGATGTTCGACCAAACCAGCCACAAGCAGTGCACCCGTCCCGGCGAATGGGTGGAGAATTCCTTCGAAGTCTACGTGCCTCCGCCGGAGTATCAAGTTGAGGGTCAGGATGCCCTGAACAGGCACAAGGCGGAGATGGACGCCTACATGCTCAAGGCCTTCAGCCAGGTGATCGAGAACCTCAACTCGGACAACATCATCCACCACTGGAGCCTTACCCCCTGGGAGCAGGAGTATCGCAACACGGGAATGCTCGGCGGCACCTGGTATGGCATTCGCCAGTGCCGCGACCAGTGGTGGAACGAACGCCCGCTGCCCGAGCTTGCCCGCTATCGAGCGCCCATCGATGGGCTCTATCTCTGCCATCAGTCATCCGCCCACCCCGGAGGGTTGTGCCTGATGGCCGTGGCCTACAACCTGATGCACACGCTCATCGAGGATGGTATAGCCGAACCCGGCGACTGGTGGTATCCATCGCCCTGGTACATACCACAGGACGGGAAGATTTCTGCGATACCACGCTAGTGGCGACACGCCGCGAACGGAGAGGAGGTCACTATGGCAATGGAATACGATATCACAAGGCCCGTCAAGGAGTTCCCCGCAGCAAGCGACTGGGATGCCATTGTCATCGGAGCCGGGCCCAACGGTTTGATGACAGCCGCTTATCTGGCCAAAGCCGGGTTGAAGGTAGTTCTGGTAGAGCGCCGCTATGAGATTGGCGGCGGGCTGGTCACGGAGGAGATCCTTTATCCCTGCTACTACTCCAACGCGCACGCCATCTACCATCTGATGGTTGACTACATGCCCGTTCTCAAGGACTTCGATTTGGACCCGCACTCCATCGTCTGGGTAAAGCCCAACGCGCAGACAGCCATGGTGTTCGAGGACGGCAAGTCCTTGCTTTTGACACGGATGATAGAGGATACCAAAGATTCCATCAGCAAGTTCTCCTTCAAGGACGCGGTTGCCTTCGGCAGGGTGATGAGGAGCTGGCGGCGGATCGTGGACGAAATAGTGGCACCAGCCACGTATATACCAGCTATGCCTCCCCTGGATATGAGCGTAGCTCTGCAGCGCAGCGATGTCGGCAAAGAGACGCTTGAGCTTATGGAGCGCAGCCCCCTGGACATCATCACCAGCAATTTTGAGAACGATCGGGTGCGCGCCCTTCTGCTATATGTTAGTTGCATGTGGGGGCTGGACCCACGGGAGACCGGACTCGGCTTCTTTGTGCCCCTCCTCCTCGACCGTGGCATGAACAAATGCTACTGCTACGGAGGTTCGCACAGGTTCGCCGGTGCGCTAGCGCGGGAGTTCGTCGCAGCCGGCGGGTCGATCCTGGACATGTGCGAGGTGACCAAGATCATCATGGAGGGTGGTCATGTTGCCGGGGTGGAGACCGCGGAGGGTCGTACCCTGCGCAGCAAAGTGGTTATCTCCAGCCTTGACCCTCACACTACCTTCCTTGACTTCGTTGGCGCGGAGAATCTGCCGGTGTCGCTCAAGGAGTCGGTCGAGAGGTGGGAGTACGACAAGTGGAGCTACTACACGCTGCACGTCGCCTCCAAGGAGCCCCCGAATTACGCCAGCGATGACCCCTGGGTCAACGAGGCATTCATGACCATATTGGGCTTCGAGAGCACCGATCAGGTTCTGGCCCATTGGGACAACGTGGTGGCCGGCAAGATAGGAGACGATTTCGGCGGGCATGCCACCTGCGAGAGCTTCTTCGATCCCCACCTCGTCCATTCCCCCTGGGGCGGGCATGTCTCTTTCCTTCAGATGAACGCACCCTACGAAATCGAGGGCGGCTGGGATAAGCGAACCAAGGAGCTGGAGGAGGCGGTGCTGGACAAATGGCAGCGGGCGGCACCGAACTTCACGCGGGATAAGGTTATCATGACAAACGCCGAGACCCCGGTGGACATCGAGATACGTTTCCCGAACATGCGTCGCGGCGCAGTCAAGCACGGCGACTACACGCCTGTTCAGATGGGCTCACTCCGTCCCAACCAGGAGTGCTCCAGCACCAGGACCCCGATCGATGGTCTCTACGTGTGTGGGGCCTCGACATACCCCGGAGGGATGGTGCTCGGCGGGCCGGGCTACATAGCTG
>QIGA01000156.1 GCA_003229915.1 Chloroflexota bacterium | reverse complement strand
GGTTTAGATGAACGAACGTTCCTTCACCTATCATGCGTTGGCTGAGGAGTATGCGCTTGTGAAGCGCTCCGCAGGAGTCGAGTTCAAAGGAATTCGATTGCGCGTTGGCTGCTCTCAGAGCAGCGTACCCGGGTGCTGTAGCTTAGATGACGAAGGGAGGACAAATTGATCGGGATTGCATCGTATGGGGCTTATGTACCGTTATATCGGCTAAGCCGTGCCGAGATCGGGAAGGCGTGGGGGCAAAGTGCGCCCATGCACGGTGAAAAAGCTGTAGCCAGTTATGATGAGGACAGCATAACAATGGCTGTAGCAGCCGCCAGAGACTGTCTCACCGCTATCAACCCCAATAAAGTTGACCATCTGTACTTCGCTTCTACGACTTCTCCGTACAAAGAGAAGCAGGCGGCATCGGTCGTGGCCGGCGCTCTAGGTCTCCGCAAAGATATTCTTACCACTGACTTTGGCGGTTCCCTAAGGGCAGCAACTAATGCTCTAATTGCGGGGGTAAATGCTGTTGGATCAGGATCGGCCAGTTGTGTTTTGGTCACTTGTGGTGAGACTCGCTTGGGGGCTCCCAAAGGGGACAAAGAGATGGCCTTTGGCGATGGCGGTGTCGCTCTTCTCATAGCAGACTCAGGAGTAGCTGCCAGCATGGAGGGCAGCTATTCAATCTTTCAGGAACTTCACGATGCCTGGCGTTCGGATCAGGACACCTTTGTTCGCTCCTGGGAAGATCGATTTGTTCGGGAGGCTGGATACGGACGTGTTGTGCCTGATGCGATTTCCGCAGCCCTGAAGAAATACAATTTGTCCCCGGGCGACTTTTCCCAAGCTGCGATTTACGCTCCTGATCCCAGGCAGCTCAGCATGGTAGCTGGCAAGATAGGTTTTGACCTGAAATCTCAAATCCAGGATCCGCTATACCTCACGGTAGGCAATACTGGCTCTGCCCTTTCGCTCATGCTGTTGGTGGCAGCGTTGGAAGATGCGGTGGAGGGGGATAGAATTCTTTCTGCCGGATATGGCGACGGCTGCGATGTTCTCATTTTCAAGGTGACTGAGGTTATCGAGAAGGTCAGGGACAGAAGAGGCATAAAGCGTCACTTGGAATCAAAGCGAATGATTCCTAATTACCTGAAGTATATGCTTTGGCGCAGACTCACGGAAACCGAAGCACCCCCGCGCCCTCCCATTGATCACATCTCGGCGGTAGCGCTGTGGAGGGATCGGGAATGGGGACTTGCCTTGCACGGCGTTAAGTGCAAACGCTGTGGAACACCTCAGTATCCGCCGCAACGAATATGTACAATATGCCAGGCCAAGGATGATTTTGAACCCTATCCCTTTGCTGATAAGAAAGCTAAGCTCAGCTCTTTCTCGCATGACAACCTGGCAGCCGCCATTGACCCGCCAACCACTGTTGGAACAGTCGATTTCGAGGGAGGTGGGAGGATTCTGCTAAACATGACTGACCGCGATCCTGAGGAGGTCGAGACAGAAATGCCCGTGGAGCTGACGTTCAGAAAGCTTCACTACTGGGAGGGAATTCACAATTATTGGTGGAAGTGTATGCCGATAAGGTGTTAGAACAATCCTGTCTGATATCAGCGGATTCAAGGAGGCCGAATGGCGAGCGTTAAAGGCATTAGAGACAAAGTCGCAATAGTTGGCATGGGCTGTACCAGATTTGGGGAGCATTGGGATAAGAGCAAGGATGACTTGATTATTGAAGCTGTCCAGGAAGCTGTTGAAGATGCTGGCATAGGTCTTGGCGACATTGAGGCGGCGTGGGGTGGAACCTGGGTTTCAGGCAAAGATGGGCGTTGTGTGGCTGAACCACTGAAGTTACAGTATATACCCGTAACCAGGGTGGAAAACGCCTGTGGTACGGGGTCGGATGCTCTTAGAAACGCCTGTTACGCGGTTGGCGTTGGGGCTTATGACATATGCCTGGCTGTGGGTTTCGAGAAATTGAAGGATTCGGGCTGGAGTGGACTGCCTAGCCAACAGACTCGGCCCACTAACCGGTTCCCAGATCGCACCGCTCCCTCGCTGTTTGCCTTGATGGCGACTTCGTACTTTGCCAAATATGGCCTGACTCCGGAGGAAGGCAAGAGAATGATAGGCATGATCTCGGTGAAAAGCCACCGCAACGGCGTATTGAATCCAAAGGCACATTTGCGAAGAGAGGTGACTATAGAACAGGTGATGAATGCGCCGATAGTTGCCTGGCCGCTGGGTCTATTTGACTGCTGCGGGGTAAGCGATGGGGCCGCGGCAGCTATCGTGGTTCGCACTGAACAGGCCAAGGAATTCAGGCCTGATCCTGTTTATGTCAAAGCGTTACAGATTTCAGTGTGTCCTAATGAGGGTGAGCTTAGGGCCGACTATGATTTGACAACTGTGAAATCAACCAGACATGCAGCGGAGGCAGCCTATGCGGAGGCAGGGATAGAGAACCCTCGCGAGGAAATAAGCATGGCCGAAGTTCATGATTGTTTCAGCATAACTGAGGCTGTCACCATGGAGGACCTTAGGTTTAGCCCCATAGGGCGAGTGAAGGAGGATATAGAGTCTGGTTTCTTTGAGTTGACAGGAAGGCTGCCGGTACAGCCCGATGGGGGATTGAAATCGTTTGGACACCCAGTCGGCGCCATTGG
>QIGA01000229.1 GCA_003229915.1 Chloroflexota bacterium | reverse complement strand
ATAATATCCGTTTGTTGTCTGTGTCCAGGTATGCGGCGATGCTCCCCGGTGTATGTCCTGGAATATGGATTACCTTGAGTTCGTGTTTCCCAAAACGCAAAGTCTCCTCTGAGCCCTGCAGCCTCAGATCAACGTGGCAGGGGGTGTAGCTCACGCCGTAGGCCTCGGCGGCCGTTCCCCTTCCGTCCTCTATGGCCGCGGCATCGAGTTCGTGGGCTATCACCTGGACGCCGAACTCCTCTCGGAAACGGTGGAGCGCGCCGATGTGATCAATGTGGGCGTGGGTTGTCAGGATGGCCTTGAGTCTCTTTGGGTCGAAGCCAAGCCTCTCTATGTTGGACACAAGGTTGTCGAAGCTCCTGCCAGCGCCGGAATCGATAAGCACCAGGTCGCCAGCATCGAGCAGGTAGACGCAGCAATCGTAGGGGTGGGAGAGATCAGAGTCGCCAACCAGGTAAACGCCCTTGCATATCTCAGATGGCTTCATCATGTTGCTGTCTAGCTAACTCCCTTTGATACGCCTTCCACGCGGGGCACCACTTTGTATGCCATCACCAAATCTTGGTGATTATCGATTGGAGTTTTCTTTCCGCGTAGCTGCTTAGTCTGCGTGTTTCACATCTGGACGCCAGCCTTCAACCATCCTGTCACCTGTGATGCTCATGTTTCTCTTCCCGCTCACTCTGCGAAGTACTGCACAGTGGCATCGGGAACTACAGCCACTTTTGCGCTGTCCCCATGGGTTTCGGCGAGCAACTCCAGCACCTCGGGCCATGTCTTTGCCCAGATGATTGACTCAGGGGCTGCCATCCAACTGCCCCCTGCCATGTCGATATAGGGGGTGAATATGATGAGCTTGGCTATACTTGGGGGTGGAGTGGTACGGGGAAACCACAGCCTGCCGCCCGTCTTTCTTCCAAATGCTCCCGCGAGATAGTGGGTCACCTGCCCCTCGGGCGCGTTGGCGATGAGCACCAAATCCCCGGCTCCACCCTGGAGCAACCGTGTACTCAAAGGAAGGGCAAGAAATGCCTCGTTGGCCTTAGCATAGGTATTCATGATAGCGATATCAGTGCCCTCAACGGGCTGTGTCGCATAGACCTCTCTAGCGAGATTGATCCCTTCAATATGGGCGCTGGTGGGGTCGCCGATGAAAAGGGCAGTCGTCTCGCCTCGGCCGTTGACGACGGCGTTTATTATGAGGTCCAGCCCGGCCATCTTCGCTGCCTCGGTGGCATCAAGACGCAAGTCCTTCGCTTCGAGCGAGCCGATCCACGTTGCGATGTACCCTCCGCGGGCGATGGCCTCTGCTATCAGGTTGCCGTGGTTGTAGGCGATGCTGTCCATAGAGGCCACACCGGGCAGGATGATCTTCCCTCCGCCGCTGAACCCTGTGAGGGGGTGAGGAACTATGCTGCCGATGCCGATCTTGAGATCGCATCCCATGAATTCGCTGTTGATGGCCAGGGGGGTACCTCTGCTGGTATTGCCCAGAAAGGTGCAGTTCTCGTAGGGATTGTGGTTGTAGACCGGAAACCTGCTGAGCACAGTCTCCCCCAGCTTCTTGACGAAGTCAATTCTGGTGAGCGCACCGTGGGCACCAAGGGCGGCGATGAACCTTATGCTGTTATCCTTGACTCCGGCGGCCTCCAGTTCCTCCAGAACATAGGGGATGATTTCGGCGATCCTGGTGGGCCTTGCCATGTCGTCGAACAGGATCGCTACCTCGCTTTTGCCCTGGGCGAGCTCCCTTATCGTCTTGGTGTCTATGGGGTTTGCGAACGCCTCCCGGAACCCCTTCACGCGCAGCGGTGGCCTGTTGTGCCCTCTCATGTAACATATTGTCACATTCCAGGAGGCTGGAAACTGAAGCTCAAGCTCGTTGTTGTCGTACCAGGCTAGCTGCGGCAAACGAACAGTGTTAGACTTCATCCCTTTTCTACTCTGCATACTTTGTAATCCTCCCTCCCCTGGTGGGAGGGAGTTAGAGGGAGGGGGAATTCACCCTCATCCTTCGGCAAGCTCAGGACAGGCTCTAACCTCTCCCATCTAGGGAGAGGAATCAACTTACACTCTCATACTTCGACAAGCTCAGGACAAGCCTCGGTAGGGTGGGTGGAGTGAAACGCAACCCACCAACCTGTCTATATCCGTGCCTGTTAGAACCCTCGGTAGCGTCGTGACTCCTGTCACGACGGAATATGCGTTGCCACTCCTGTGGCAACGCTACTCTCCCATAGAGGGAGGGGGAATTCATCTGGGAAAAGGCTTCCCCTGTCACTCCTCGCAACGACATTTTGGTACATCCTAACACTTCGGCGGGCCGGACAGGCGTTAGCCTCCCGTCATCGCCTCTGCGCCTTTCCTGAAGACATGGAGGTTCATTTCCACATCCTTTGGGGACAGTATCTCCCTCATAGCATCCTCAAAGGATTCGATGGGAATGGGCAATAGCCCTGTGGCAGCCAAGGCACCCACCATGAGTACATTGGTAGCGATGGGGGTCTCTCCGTCGTCGCCTATGCGAACCACCTCGACTCTGGCCGCCAGCTCCTCCAGCTTTCCCAGGATCTCTTCTATGGGAGGGTACTTGGCCTGCCCAGAGAGGACCCAAACGGGATAGATAGGTCTGGGGCTGACGATGACTCTGGTCGTAGGGTTGCCG
>QIGA01000100.1 GCA_003229915.1 Chloroflexota bacterium | reverse complement strand
GCCCTTTGGCGAGTCAGACTGTGAGGGCTGCGGCGATTGCGTGGCCGTTTGCCCAGTGGGGGCGCTGGCGTTTAAGGATGGTGAGAAAGCCGAGACTCACCACGCCCGGGAAAAAGTGAAATAGGCAAATTCTCAGCAAATGGGTGCTCAAAGCAGCAAACCCCTTGAGGAAAAGAACGGATGATGCCCCAAAAGACCCCTGGGGGGGCTACTGTACAATAAACAGAATCAACCTCTAAAATGTGTTGCACCATAGTTCATTGATAAAATAGCATTTCTACGGATGGAGACATTATTTGTTTGGAATATATTGGGTGAAAATAAAGAACCGATTGCTTGAGTTAGAATGGTTAATGACACTCCTTGTATAAAAGATATTGATGGATAAGCATATTCAGGAATGAAGCAGAATGACGCCGTTGAGCAGCGATAGTGAACTGCCAGTTAAGCGTTACCCCACTCTCGGATGTTGTGGTTTGGATTGTGGTTTGTGCCCCAGATATCATACAGTCAGCAGCTCAAGGTGTCCGGGTTGTTGCGGTCCGGGCTTCTTTAATAAACGCTCATCGTGCCCGTTCATAACCTGCTGTGCTGAGAAAAAGAGGCTTGAGACTTGTGCCCAATGTGACGAATTCCCATGCTCCCGATTTAAGGGCGGGGATAGGAGTGATTCTTTTGTAACTAAACAGAGGTCTTTACCGAACTTAAATATGGTAAAAGAAGGCGGGCTGGAACAATTCATTAAGCAACAAAGACAGCGGATTAAACTGCTGGAGGTAATGTTGAAGGAATTTAACGAGGGTAGGTCGAAGAACCTATATTGCCTCGCGGCAGCATTGCTCCCGATAGCTGACATAGAAGTGTCATTAACTAAGGCTGAGCAAGAAGCCCAGGATAATAGCATAAAACCAGAGAACATAAAAACGAGAGCTAATATTCTTAGAAGATTCCTCAATAGTACCGCCAATGAACGAGGGGTAGAATTAAAGTTAAGGAAACGGAATTAGCAAGCTATCAGGAAGGAAACCAACAGGTATCAGTTAGGCTTTTGTCCACATTTTGTTGATGTTTGGGCTGCTCATGGCGGAATGAAGTACTACTTGCGTTACGCCGATAAACAGTTGATTGAGGAAAGAATCGCTGAGCTCAAGCGGCGCATTCCACCCCAATCAATCCGGCCAAGTGGTGCCACAGTTGCGCCAAATGCGTCAAGGCCTGCCCTTCGCAGGCAATCCGGATGATGTGAGCGTTGAGCTAAGCGCGCGCAGGAGAAGCAGATGAAGATATCGATCTGTGGCAAGGGAGGCAGCGGCAAGAGCGCAATGACCGCTCTGCTGGCAAGAGGGGTGCAAGATAAAGGCTATCGGGCGGTAGTCGTCGATTCGGATGAGTCCAACTCGGGGCTCCACCGGATGCTGGGCTTCGAAACCCCACCTGTCCCTCTTTTGGAGCTTGTGGGCGGCAAGCAAGAGGTGAAAAACGTCCTGCCCAAGACCCCTGTGGCACTGCCAGAGCAAGAGACAAACATAATAGCGCGCAATCAAATACCGCTCGATGACATACCTTCCCAACATATCATCAAAAGAGATGGCATTAGCCTGATCAGCGTGGGGAAGATACTTCAAGCGCTGGAGGGCTGCGCTTGCCCGATGGGAGTGCTGAGCCGCGAGTTTATAAAGAAGCTGTGCCTCAACCGTAATGAAGTGGCCATTGTAGACATGGAAGCCGGTGTAGAGCACTTCGGCAGGGGTGTGGAGTCGGGTATAGACAGTGTTCTGGTGGTGGTAGACCCCTCCTTCGAATCTCTCCAGCTTGCAGGCAGGGTGGCCACTATGGCCTCTGAAATAGGGATACGGAGCACCTGGGCTGTCCTCAACAAGGTGCCATCGGACGAGATCGCCTCCAAGTTGAGGGAAGAGCTTGGCAAGCGAAACGTGGATGTAATCGGGGCCATCCCCTACGATCCAGAGATATTCGAAGCCGACCTTGAGGGACTTCCTTTGCAATCGAGTAGGGCAGCGCAGGAGATCGGGAGGATCATAGACACCTTGTTCTCCAGTGTCGGAAAGTAGAGATGAGGGCTCATAGCAGGCAAGCCTGCCTGCATTCAATACGGAGGTGGTGAAATGTGCCTTGCCGCTGCATACCAGGGTGCGGAAAGCGATCAGCCAATACTGAAAGAAGTCGCCCGTATCACTATTGACGGCGATGCGATCGAGCTGGAGACGCTTTTTGGCGAAAAGAGGGTACTCCAGGGAAAGCTGACAGAGATAGACTTTATGAAGTCCAAGGTCATCATCGAATAGCAGCTATACATATGAATGGTTGTAGAATATATGAGCTGTAGCAACATGCTGTTGTTGCGAGGAGTGGTAGCGACGAAGCAATCTCAAAGCCAAGTTGAAGAGCGAACCAGGAGATTGCTTCGCGGAGTTTACCCTGAGTCCGTGAGATTGCTTCGCTGCCCCTTCGCTTCGCTCAGGGCTTCGGCTTGCAATGACACTTTGCGTATAGAGCACTCCACTATCGTCATACAAAACATCGATGGAGAAGGAAATGGTTGAAGACAATAGAGAAGAAGAAAGAATGGCGGAGGAGGAGCTGGTTAGAGAACGTGTGGATGAAGCAGGCAATGCATGGCAAAAGGTCTACTTCGGTGGCGGCCCGCATTTCAGGAACT
>QIGA01000039.1 GCA_003229915.1 Chloroflexota bacterium | reverse complement strand
GTTTTGGCCACCAATACCTCCTGCCTGGCCGTCACCGAGATAGCGACGGCAACCAGAAGGCCCGACAAGGTAATAGGGACGCATTTCTTTAACCCGGTGCCCGTAATGAAGTTGCTTGAGATCGTGACCACCATCACATCCAGCGAGGAAACCCTCAGTACGGTGAAAAGCTTCGGTGAATCCGTGGGCAAAACCGTCATCGTGGCCAAGGACACACCCGCCTTTATCGTGAACCGCCTGCTGACGCCGCTGATGCTAGAGGCCATAAGAGTGCTTGAGGCAGGGTTGGCCACGAGGGAAGATATCGACATCGGCATGGTTCTCGGCTGCAATCACCCGATGGGCCCCCTGAAACTAGCTGACTTTGTCGGACTGGACACCATGTACTACATCACCGAGGCCATGTATGCAGAGACCAAGGACCCCAAGTTCGCCGCACCACTCCTATTGAAGAGAATGGTAACTGCGGGGTATCTGGGACGAAAAACAGGCAAGGGGTTCTACGACTACCAGTAGGCGCAATTTATTTGACATAACGGAAGGGCTAAACTGCGGTGATTGTGAGGTCAGCTTCCCCGTCTCTTATATTCGGAACATGAAGTAGCATTGGGACGCGCTGGGTTGTGGCAAGCACTACGCCAGTCCCACATACAACTATCGCACAGGAATACGTTCTTCCCCAGCGCTTTTTTGATCCTTAGCTTAAGGCTGTCCAGCCAACCAGAACGCACGGTGAGCCCTTTGCCCTCCATTCGGCAGTATCTATTCCAAATTATACACCTGGCGGCATTGCTCAGCAATCCCCAGGATTGACAGCAGGTAACTTGTGTTCCTTTTAGCATGTGCTAATATCTGGCTCAACGCAGTTAAGAGAGGAGGGGATTTGAGATGCCTATAGTGAGAGTCGAGATGTGGGAGGGGAGAACCCATGCCCAGAAAGCAGAGCTGGCCCGAGTTATTACCGAAGCTGTGGTAACCATCGCCCATACCACACCAGAGGCGACCATAGTCATCTTTGAGGACATCGCCAAGAGTAACTGGGCAAGCGGCGGCACCCTGGCCTCCGATGCCACCGCATAGCTAACGCATCGATACCACCAGTAGAATGTCCCTAAACCTGGCAAAACAGGGTAGCCCAGAGCAGGTACTCCGGACACGGCTGGAGCAATAATCTGCCCACCCATAATTCTCGGACAGGCTTCTCCTAGTATTACAGCTTGCGGCATCGTCAGCCTGATGCTATACTCAGCGCGATAGACATATGCTGAACAAAGTATCACTCGGGATAAGGAACTTACAAAAATATAGATTAGTGCTGGGCAATGAGCTCATCGACGAGATAGAGAAACTCGCTGATGAGCTCAAAGGCATTCGAATATGCCATGTCAACTCCACCTCATTCGGAGGAGGAGTAGCTGAGCTGCTCAGCTCCTATATTCCTCTGGTGCGAAGCGTAGGCCTCACTATGGACTGGCAGGTTATCCACGGGGACCGCCGCTTCTTCACCATCACCAAGAGTTTACATAATGCATTGCAGGGGGGCGACGGTTCATTGATCCAGCGCGAGGAGACAGACAGGCTGTACAAGACGCAAAACCAGATGAATGCGAGGGAGATGGACTACAACTACGACATATTCATAATCAACGACCCGCAGCCAGCAGCGTTGAGACACTTCAGCGATGACAGTAATGCCAAATGGATCTGGCGCTGCCACATAGATACGTCAGTGCCAGATCAAGGAGCTTGGGCTTATCTGCGGCCCTATGTCGAGGAGTATGACGCAGCGGTATTCACCATGGATCAGTTCGTCCCTCAGGATCTCAGGGTGCCTACTATCGCCACCATGGCCCCGGCCATCGATGCGTTCAGCGCTAAAAACATGACTCTCCCCAGAACCCTGTGCCGCGAGATGACCGAGGATCTGGGAATAGACCGGGAGCGACCGCTCATCCTCCAGGTCTCAAGGTTCGACCCCTGGAAAGACCCTTTCGGGGTCATCAGGATCTTTCAGCTTGCCCGGGAAAAAGTGCCGGGGCTCCAACTGGCGCTCGTTGGCTCCCTGGCCAGCGACGATCCTGAAGGCTGGAGCATGTATGCCGCTATCCATACAGAAGCTGACAAGGATAGAGACGTCCACGTATTCACTAACATGACCGGAGTGGGGAGCATGCAGGTGAACGCCTTTCAGACCGCCTGTGATGTAGCGATCCAAAAGTCGATCAGGGAGGGCTTTGGCCTGGTCATCTCCGAGGCGCTGTGGAAAGGGCTCCCGATAGTTGCCGGAAACGCAGGAGGCATCCCCATGCAAATGACGGGGAACCTCAGTAATTACCTCGTCAATACCCTGGAGGAAGGCGCTGAGAAGGTGGTGTATCTGCTCCAGAACAGGGAAATAGCGGCCGAGCTGGGGAAAGAGGGCAAAGAGAACGTCAAAAGAAACTTTCTCATGCCGCGGCTGATCAGAGATGAGCTTTCCCTGGTGAAAAGGGTGCTTGCGGGCTAACCAGGTAATCTTAGCCTGATGGTCGCACTATAGTTATTATGTGAAGTTAGGCTAAATTTTGGCTATCCCCATCACCCGTTCCGCTGATATTGGAGCCTATGCTCCAATCCACCCCGTAAAGGCACGGCTACGGACAAAACCCCCGTTCTAAACTTTTCTGTCCGCACTATCCAAGACCTACCCACCGATTTGTTAATTTCTCCGCC
>QIGA01000165.1 GCA_003229915.1 Chloroflexota bacterium | reverse complement strand
GTCCGACAAGCTCCTTCAGGGTCGGCTGTTCAGCTACCATGATACTCACATCCACCGCTTGGGCCCGAACTACAACCTGATCCCGATAAACAGGCCGAAAGCGGCCAAGGTGGAGAACTACCAGCGCGATGGGTTCATGCGGGTTGACGGGAACTTCGGAGGCGCGCCAAACTACTATCCCAACAGCTTTGGTGGGCCCGAACCGCAGCCGGAAGCGGGAACGCCCCCACTTGAGGTCTCAGGACTGGCGGATCGCCATCCGTACACACATCCCAATGACGATTTCTTCCAGGCGGGGGAGCTCTACAGGCGGGTGATGATCGACGAGGACCGCAACCATCTCATCAGCAACATCACCTCGCATTTATGCAATGCGCAGAAGTGCATTCAGTTGCGCCAGACGGCCATCTTCTACAAGTCCGATCCCGACTATGGCCACCGCGTGGCAGAGGGATTGGGATTGGACATGAAGGAAGTGGAGCGCCTAGCCGATATGTCTCAAGAGGATCGGGCCAAGGCCACCGCCAAGTGATCCCGACGCGGTGGCGGATAACCAGACGCGCTTGGCCGCCAACAACGAATCCATATCGAGAAGGCCCGGGCAAGTCCCAGGCCAGAGGCCGAAATCTGAGAAACGTAGGACATGGAACAGAGTGGGCAGAAGTCGCACTCATGCTTGAGAGTATTCTGCGGAAATCGGCAATGCCTGAACGCACGAAGCTTGGTCGCTGTATCACCCGCGACACGGAGTAGTCGAGATGATTTGGACCATCCCGAACGCTGCGCCGTAATGACCGTTGAACTGAACGAATTGGAGAGTTCTCACGTATGTTGGGTCCCATCAGATGGCCAGTTCTCCTTGGCCTGATACTCCTTGCGGCGTCAGTAGCGGTCTACAGTATCCATTACGCGATCTTCCGCGATGTTCATCACATCTTCATCTACATGGTAGGGGATATTGCCTTCGTCTTCGTAGAAGTCCTCCTTGTTACCCTCATAATCCACAGGCTTCTGAGTGAACGGGAGGTGGTCTGCCCCCCGAAAATCGGTCCAGGGAGAAAGGTTCCTTTTTAACGCTTTGGCACTAACAGGCCTCCAGCGATGACGGGAAAAATGACCGCATAAAACCACGATTGACCTTTCACTTCGGCACATCTCGCATAAAGCACCTTCTGTGGCCCCTTTTTTAAGATGAAACCTTAGACAGATGTGTTACATGGATAGGACGCTTGATCCGGACACGGCGCGCTGTGCCCATACGATTGATTGAGATAGGTGTTATGTGCAGAAGCCTCTATGATTCGAGGTTGGTGGGTCCTGCTAACGCTTCACCCACCCTGCTTTGCTGTGAGGAAATGGTTTGGGGTTCAGCTAAAGACAAACTCTCTGATGGCTGAGAAGTATTCCCGCATGCCTATCAACATGATGTCGTTGTGACCGGCTCCGGGGATAGTCAGCAGCCGCTTGTCCTTTGAGCCTACGTTCTGGTAGAAGATCTCCGCCTGTTCATGGGGTATTATCTCATCACGTTCCCCGTGAATCAGCAGGACGGGCATGGTGATGGAGTGAATCTTCTCGAGGTTTGCCTTCTCGAACTCCTCCAGGTGGACAGATTGGAAGGTAGGCATTAGATAGCTGATCAGCCTCCCCGTACTGGCAAAGCCGCTTTCTACAATCAGCCCCCTTAGTACCTGGGCATGGTTCGCGGCCAGTTCCACGGCGGGCAGGCTTCCCAACGATCTGCCCATGACGAACAGGGGGCCACTGCAGGCACTGGCTCGCATGGTGTCGTGAAAGTAATTGAGTATGACGTGGGCATCGGCAACCGTGTGGGAGAAAGACGGTGCACCTCCGCTTTGTCCATAGCCACGGTAGTCTGCCACGAATAGATTGATACCCTCCCTGTTATAGAGTGGCGCGATCCCGTCATAGTCATAGACCACCTCCCCGTTGCCATGGAAGAACAGGAGGTTGGGAGCGCTCTCGCCTGTGGGGTAAAATCGGCACGATATGGATATGCCATCCGCCACAGGCACTGAATGGTCGGTGGCGCTGGGTGGAGGTGGTGTCCAGTCTGGTCGGGGATAGAAGACAAATCCGAGTATGTGTGGCTGGTCCAGTGGGGAGTAATCGATCTGGTGTGACATGGGCTCTGAACCTATTCTAGCATTCAATTCGACTGCGTCAATATCTCTGACCTTTCGTGGGGCAGTCGCCGTGGTGTGAATTTGACGCAAATGGCCACGCTTGCTTATAATAGCTCCTCGGAAGTGCGGTGGATTCAAATCGCTGGGAGCCTGTCTGAGAATTATGGGTAGATTGGAGCATCCGCTCTGGGCCATCCTGTTTTGCCGGATTTGCAGACATCTTTCTGGCTTGGAACCACCGCGGCCAGGCCAGGCGCAAGGCCGCAGACAAACACAAATCTGATTGGAGGAAGACCTCGTATGACGACTGAAGAACAGCAGGAGTTGATCGTTGAGAAGAAGGAAGATGGAAAGATCTGGATTATCACACTCAATCGCCCTGACAAGAGGAATGCCCTCACCCTTGATATGATGTATGACCTTGAAGACACCTGGAAGGCATATCAGGCTGACGAGGAATCCCGCGTGGCTATCATAACCGGGGCCGGTGACAAGGCGTTCTGCGCTGGGGCCGATCTGTTGACCCCTCCCAAAGTACAGAGGACGGGGGCTTTCAGGATTCCCGCCTTCG
>QIGA01000115.1 GCA_003229915.1 Chloroflexota bacterium | reverse complement strand
GGGTAGGTTGGAGCATCTGCTCTAGGAATGATCGGAGCAGATGCTCTAGGCCACTCCTGTTTTGCTGAGCTTTCGGGTACCTTCCTAGACTCACGTATCCCCTGGTTCCCCTAGCGAACTTGTGGTTACTGACCAAACACAGCCCCAAAATAGCGATCAGAGCACCAGTCAGTTTCTACATCTCAATGTCATTGCGAGGCACGAGGTGCCGAAGCAATCTTGAATGTATTTATGACAGGATTGCTTTGCGGAGCTTGTCCTGAGCGCCGTGAGATTGCTTCGCTGCGCTCGCAATGACATAAGGCGAAGGGCTCGCAATGACACCCCAAACTCTGGGTTTCGAAGCTAATCGCTATTTTTGGGCACAAACCTCTTATGGCATTTCAGTGTGACTGATGGTAAAATAGCGGAAAGCCCGGTGGCGCGATACCGTAGCCTCGGGATGAGGAGGAGGGACTATCATGAGTTACTACTTCAGCAAGACCTTGAACGTTTCCTTCGACGAAGCTGTTGCCAGAGTGAGTGATGATCTGAAAAAGGGAGGATTTGGCATCCTTACGGAGATCGACGTAAAGGAAACCCTGAAAGAGAAATTGAATGTGGACTTCAGGAGATACAGAATCCTTGGGGCGTGCAACCCGGCCTTTGCCTATGAGGCGTTGCAGACGGAGGACAGAATTGGGTTGATGCTGCCATGCAACGTTATTGTGCAGGAGACCTCGGAAGGAAGAATAGAAGTGGCGGCGGTAGACCCTGTCGCCTCTATGTCAGCCGTTAACAATCCGAAGCTACAGGACGTAGCGGAAGGGGTACGAGCCAAGCTCAAAGGGATTATCGACAGTTTGTAGCAGCAGGTCTGCGCCCCATCCTCCTTGAAAAGGCCGGATTGCTGAGAGAAGGCGTCAGCGTTCCGGTTTGGTATGGCTTAAAAGCGAGACCCCCCGTTTTCGGGGGGTCTCGCTTTTCTTTCGTATCTGAACTATTTGCTGTGTCTGGTAATCAGCGTCCGTACAGTTTTTGAATGCCTGCTTCGTCTCCTGCTCCAAGGTCCAAATCGACTCCATGATATTGCCAGTACATCACTTCTGTTGCGCATGCTGTGCCAGATGGGTGGCTCAACCCCGCAGCGTGACCGAATTCGTGTAACGCTACCGTGTTCAGGTCAAACGACCCAGAGGGGAAATAGTCCGTGTCGAACATAATGTCGTATTCGTAGATGTTCTTCCCCTGGAACCAGACTGCGGTTACCGCGAGCACCCCGTCCTGCGCGTAATCTCCAAAAGATACCGAATTGGTATCGTCGTAGACTCCCCAGGGAGAACTGCCAGAGGCCCCACTTCCGAATATATCTCCTGAAGTGGCACCTTCCCAGGTAGCAACTGCATTGGCAGACGGCCCTGCTAATGATAGATCAGTGTAATAGTAGGGTTCTACCCAGTTCCAGCTTGGTTTTGAGCCCGCCAGGAACTCGTAGCAAGTTGTCTTTGGGTCTTTGCCACGCCCTCTACCTTTCCCGCCTTTTTGAAATTCTGGCGCATACCTAATGAAAACTGTTTTGGTTAGCTCACTTTCTGGAAGTTGGGGAGGCGGCAACTCTGGTGGTGCGGTTACGTTGCCATCTTGGCCAATGGCTGGACTTACTGCTTTCGCTTTGTCAATTCCCTGATTGGATGGCAACGCAAATGCTACGCTCACCGCCAGAATAGCTACGATTGCTGCGGCCAGAACTCCCAAACCTATTCTTTTCATCTCTCACACCTCCACCAAGTTTCGAATAGGGTGAAACTCTCAGCCCCTATCCCTTTTTTTATCAACCCTGCAATTTATCCCATTACATGTCAAGACTATCGTACTTCACTTTTCTTTACCATTTATGCTTTTTCGAGACCGCTGATGCCCATAATCGGAATCTCTCCCACGACCTAGTTTAACCCGTAGACGCAGTGGGCCGCTACATCAGGGCTTTCCTCCCCACAATCTCCTGCTTCATATACCATTTCTGGACTGCTTCAACTACCGTGTCAGGCTCATCACAAACCCTGAGCAAGTCGAAATCTTCTTCAGAGATGAACCCGCTACTTAGGACAGTGCCATGCAGCCAGTCCAGGAACCCCTTCCAGTAGCTGTTGCTGAACAGCACCACAGGGAAAGGCTTTATCTTGTGGGTTTGCATCAGGGTCAGTACCTCAGTGAGCTCATCAGCCGTTCCCAGCCCGCCTGGCATTATGATGTAGGCGGTCGCATACTTGACCAGCATGATCTTGCGTACGAAGAAGTGCCTGAATGTCAATGACTTTGTGGTATAAACATTGGGGACCTGTTCCTGAGGTAGTTCAATATTCAAGCCGACCGACGTAGCCCCGGCTTCAAGAGCTCCTTTATTGGCTGCCTCCATTACACCAGGCCCTCCGCCAGTTATGATTGAGAAGCCCATCTCCCCAAGACGGCGGGCTATTTCCTCCGTGTGCGCGTAAAGCTCATCGCCTGGCTTGATTCGGGCCGAACCATATATGCTTACCGCCGGTTCTATGCCTGTGAGTTTGTCAAACCCCTCGACCAGCTCTCCAAGAATCCTGAACATCCGCCAGGATTCTTCCTTGGCTAGATCGTTAATCTCATATTCGTATACCATGTCGTCCTCCCCCTCCCATCAGCATGGATAATACCACATTCAGTTGAAGAGCTGATAATCAGGCTAGACTTCTCCCAAACAGCAGCCGACAAGAAGGAGTTGTACAGAAACTTCACCTCGCGTAGCGTCGTGACAGGAGTCACGACGCAGAATTCGTTGCCACTCCTGTGGCAACGCTACATAATTCTTAGACATACCACTGGGGTACTACCTCGACGAACACGCGCCCTGGCCTTGTCAGGGATGGCACGCTTGCTGGCGGCGAGACATATTGAGCTAGAGGAAGGTTCACAGACCTATATCTTCGTGCCAAACTCGCTCGATAAACTGAAGCAGGAATTGGAGCGTCTCCGGGTCCAGCGCCTCAAGAACCCCTGGCTCCAACTCTGCCCTGACGCCTGATTCCGTAAGCTCTAATGAGGACATTACGATATTGG
>QIGA01000055.1 GCA_003229915.1 Chloroflexota bacterium | reverse complement strand
GGGGGGACTGTTTTCGGCCTTCTACCCCTTTCGGCGACTTTCGGGATGTCGCCCACCCTGTTTTGCTAAGTTCTCGGACACCCTCCTAGCTGGCAGGATTAGTCGCGGATTTTACATAATATCCTGAGATAGACAGGTAAAGCGGGAGCCCCAATCGGTCAAGAAGGAGGAAAAGCATGATCGGCATTGGTGAATGTATTCATATCATCGCCCAGAGCGTGAGAACTGCTGTCGAGAACCGTGACAAGGCATTCATTCAAGATTTAGCCCAGAAGCAGGCGGATAAGGGGGCTGCTTACCTGGACCTCAACATCGGCCCGCAGAAGAAGGCGGGGGCGGAGGTCATGCTCTGGATGGTGGAAGCTGTTCAGGAGGTTACCGATCTTCCCCTCTCTCTGGATACCACCAATCCAGCCGCCATCGAAGCAGGGCTCAGGGCTTGCCAGAAGACGGCTATTATCAACAGCACCGACTCCACGGAGGAGCGACTCACCGCGCTCATGCCGCTGGCTGCCGAATACAACGCTAATATCATTGCTCTCACCCTGGCCAAGGGTGGGCTTCCCACCAGCGCCGATGCCCGCGTTGAGCTCGCCGCAGAGCGCGTCTTCCCGGCGGCAGCGGAGCATGGCATTCCCAGCGACCGAATATGGCTCGACCCCCTCGTGCTCACGGTCAACGGCAACCAGGATCAGGTGCAGCAAACCATAGAGGCTGTCCGGTTCTTCAATGAGATGACAGATCCCCCTCCGAAGACCACATGCGGCTTGTCCAATGTGTCCAACACCTGCCCGGACGAGATCCGCCCTCTTCTCAACCGCGTGTTCTGTGTGATGATGATGGGAGCTGGCTTGCACTCGGCGATACTCGATCCGTTCGATGACGAACTTATGGAATTGATACGCATCGTGAGCGACAGAGATGAGTCCACCGCGAAGGGCAAGCTGTACGTCGCTCTCTACGATGCTTACGCCGCCATGGAGCAATTCGACACCAGCGGGGTGGACATGAGTGATCCTGAGATCAGCGGCATAGTCAAGACTATCAGGGTTATGCAGAACGAGACGCTCTACGCCCACAGCTATCTGAGGATGTAGGCGGCATTACCTTCTGCCGAAGCCCTTTTCGAGCTGAGCGGCGCTGAGGTGGATCATAGTTGGTCTGCCATGAGGGCAGGTCTTAGGCTGGGAAGCGCCTTCCAGTTGCCTCACCAGGTCCAGCATCTCCTCCTGGCTTAGCGCCTGCCCTGCTAGCGCAGCGCTGTGGCAGGCCAACGAGATGGCTATCTCCTCTCCCCAGTCGTTCTTCGCTCCCTCTCCGAGGAAGTCCAGCAGCTCCGTCAACGACTGTGCCACGTTCTGTCCCTGAAGCATGGCTGGTACGGACCTCACCAGGTAGGTTCGTTCTCCGAAACGCTCGATCCCGAAGCCATACTCGGAGAGCGCCTCTGCCTGCAACTCCAGCAGTTCTTGCTGGCGCACTGTCAGCTCGACGGGCACCGGCTGGAGCATCCCCTGAATCTCGACCGCCTTCCGCTGCCGCTGGTCGCGAATCTTCTCGAAGAGGACCCGCTCGTGTGCTGCGTGCTGGTCGATGAGATACATCCCGTCAGGTCCCTCAGCGATGATGTAGGTATTGGCTATCTGGCCGATAACACGAAGGATCGGCAGTGACCTGGCGGCGGGTTCCGCATCGGGTGGTGGGGGAGGCGATGGTTCGGGCACAGCCTCCTGGGCGGTGGGTTCAGGCGCGAAGAGACGCTCTGTAGATGGCACTGGAGTCGGTTGAGGTTGGCGCAGGGTGTCCAGAGTGGGCATCGGCGCTTGTGCTATCAGCGTGGCTCTGACAGCCTTCCGCGCTGCGCCGAAGACCTCGCGCTCGTGGCGGAACTTGACCTCGCTCTTTGCGGGGTGGACGTTGACGTCAAGCTCCTGGGGAGGCATCACTATGTTGATCACGGCTATTGGGTGCCGGCCGGTCATGAGAAGGCCGTGGTAGCCCTCCTCCAGCGCGTAGGTGAGCATGCGGCTCTGCACCCAGCGGCGGTTGACGAAGAGGCTCATGTAGCCCCGTGTCGCGCGGGTGAGGGAGAGGGGGCTGACAAACCCGGTGACCTGGGGCAGCAGGAGGTCTTCACTTTCATCGCTGGTACTCACCTGGAGCAGCGCCCTGGCATTCTCCACTCCGTAGACTACCCCCAGCACCTCCCTCAGGCTGCCGCTGCCCGGCGAGCGAAAGGCGGTGCGCCCATCGACGACAAGGATGAATCTCACCTCGGGATAAGCCAGGCTGTACTGTGTGACAAGCTGGCTGATACGACCGTTCTCGGTCGCTGTGGATTTGAGGAACTTGAGGCGTGCGGGGAAGCTGCGGAACAGGTTGCGCACGGTGACGGTGGTTCCCGGGGGGCAGCCACGCTTGGCCTTCTGCAAAATGGCGCCATCTTTTATGTTGAGAAAAATCCCCGCCAGCTCGTCCTGGCTGCGGGTGACTATAGTCACCTCGGAGACTGCGGTGATCGAGGGCAAAGCCTCTCCCCTGAAGCCGAGGCTTGAGATGCTTTCGAGGTCGTCGGCAGTCGTGACCTTGCTGGTGGCGAACCTCTCGAAGGCAAGGTCTACCTCCTCGGGGGGTATCCCTACACCATTGTCCACTACCCTGATCAGCCGCACGCCACCCCCCTGCACCTCGACGGCGATCTGCGTGGCTCCGGCGTCCAGCGACTTATCCAGCA
>QIGA01000137.1 GCA_003229915.1 Chloroflexota bacterium | reverse complement strand
GTAACCGCGCCCCTACGGGTAGGTTGGCCGCCCACGGCTGGCCTATGCCGAAGAAGGTGGGTTTCGCTACGCTGCACCCACCCTACCCTCTCTAATAGTTGATGGCCGAATGCCTCCCTGTAGCGTCGTGACTCCTGTCACGACGCGGACTCGCTGCCACAGGAGTGGCAACGCTACGTTTTTGCCAAAGGTCTTGCCATGATTCGTCGGCAGGCAATAGCCCAATAAGGTGCTGACTTCAGAGGCTTATTCACGGATTAGGGCCGAGCCACGTTCGGTTGACAACTTAAGGCAGGTTATGCTAAATTTCAGCTATGCTTCCCCCCCCAAGGAATAGTCAAGCCAGCGGATACCTCTATGAGCTCTGCGAAGAGCTGCTCGCCGAAAGGCGACTTATCCTCATCAGCAACCGGGGCCCTGTTGATTACCGTGTCGGCAAAGACGACAGCCTGCAGCTAAATCGGGGCAGCGGCGGGGTTGTCACCGCCCTCAGCGCCATAAGCAAATATGTAGAGCTTACTTGGATCGCCAGCGCCATGGGCGAAGGAGACCGCCGGGTTGCCGCCCAGGAGGGTGGACGCTTCCAGGTTCAACTCCCAGGGCAAAGGCTGTATCTTCGATTCGTCACCTCCCCCAGGAACGTCTACCATAAGTACTACAACCTGTTCTGTAATCCCCTGCTCTGGTTTCTCCAGCACTACATGTGGAATTCACCCTACACCCCCAACGTCGACCACAAGGTCTACGATGCATGGGATAATGGGTACGTCGCGGTCAACCGCACTTTCGCCGAAGCTGCGATCGCCGAAGCAGCAAATGACAGGATACCCCCCTTCATAATGATCCATGACTACCAACTGTACCTGGTCGGTGGGTTTATTCGCCGCCAGATGCCCCAGGCTATCCTGCAGCATTTCATACATATCCCGTGGCCAGCATCCAGCTACTGGTACCTTTTCCCCAAGCCAATGCGCAACGCGATAATGGAAAGTCTCTGTGCTGTCGACATCGTAGGCTTGCAGACCAAGAATGATGTGCACAATTTCCTGAGCACCTGTGAACGGTTCCTCGATGAGGCTAAAGTCGACTATGAGGCTAACACTATATCGCTAAAAGGACATCTTACCAGGGTAGCCTCCTATCCGGTATCCGTGGACGTCGCCGCGTTGCAACGGCACGCCCGTTCGCCCAGGGTTCAGGAATATGAAGAAAAGCTACGACCTCACCTCGGGGAACAGACTATCGTGCGGGTCGACAGAGCGGAGCCCAGCAAGAACATCGTCCGCGGCTTGAAATCATACGACACACTGCTGGAGCGCTACCCTGAGTTACTGAACAGGGTCAAGATGCTGTGCTTTCTGGTGCCTACCAGATCCGGGATAAAACAGTACCAAAGATACACCCAGGATATTTTCGATCTCGTAGAGGCGATCAACGCCAAGTACGGAAACGAGGGCTGGCAGCCGATAGAGGTCTTCTTTGAGAATAACTATACGCAGGCGATTGCGGGCATGCGCCTCTGCGACGTGCTGCTGGTAAACCCCGTGATCGATGGCATGAACCTGGTAGCCAAGGAGGGCCCCATAGTCAGCGCCAACGACAGTGTCTTGATCTTGTCGGAGTCCGCCGGCGCCCATGAGCAACTCGGAGAGCACGTTGTCTCAGTAGCACCAGCGGATTTGGAAGGGACGGTTCAGGCGCTGCACGAAGCACTGACGATGGCCCCAGCGGAGAGGAAAAGAAGAGCCGAGGCGATGAGGAAAATCATCGAAGAGGAAGATATCACGCGGTGGCTTTATAGCCAGTTTCAGGCCCTCAGGCAGCTGGCCTGTCAATTACCTCTGCTACTATCTGCCTGAGAAAGCGTTCCACATCAGTCACTCCATTTAGAGTGCAATCCGCTTCCCTCACAACCTGTGGCGCTGTCTCCTCCCCAACGATACCTACAGCAAGCCCCTTAAAAGGCAGCCCCTCTCGATGAAAAGACACAAACACATCGACATCGGTCAGGTCATCACCCAGGTATATTGCCCCTCTCAAGCTGCGCTCTTCTATCAGGGAAACAACGGCAGTCCCTTTGCTCACGCCCAGCAGTGGCCTGAGCTCGACCACAAGTTTCCCCAGGCCGATCTTCAGGTTGCTATCTTCAGCCAGTTCCTCGACCGCTGCCATAATGGCCTTCAGCGCAGCCTCGTGATCCCGGCAGCGACGGTAGTGGATAGAGGCAGTGGGGCCCTTGTTCTCAATAACGACCCCCTCGATGGAGATTCGTTTGTTAAACTCGTCGATTACCGCCTTGATCCCGATAATATAGTCTTCGACACCGGGTATGAGTTCAGTATTCCCACCAACCCACCTCTCGTACCCATGATTTCCAATGTAGACCATCTCATCGATGCCCACCATCTCCCTTGCCTCGGCAGCGGATCGCCCCGAAACAGCAGCGACCAAATCCAGATGTTTGGCCAGTGCGGTCAAGCTCCCCCGGCAGACGGGGGAAACACGGGCCTCAGCGGGAGAGGGCGCAATCTCACTGATTGTGCCATCGACATCGGTGAACAGGCCAAAGGGGTGAAGCGCCAGAAGTTCCTTCACCGCATCGAAATGGTCGAGTAGATAAGGCATGTCTTCCTCCAATGTAGAGCGCAGGGCAGCGCTATAGCTGATCCCTGGGACGGTATTGCAGGGCCTCAGCGAGATGATTGGCAGCGATAATCTCGGCATCAGCAAGGTCAGCGATGGTGCGA
>QIGA01000003.1 GCA_003229915.1 Chloroflexota bacterium | reverse complement strand
ATGCCATCAGCTCAAAGCCCTTGACCGCTAATTCCCTCTCAGCTTTGAGCCAATCCTCTAAATATTTCTCTGACTCTGGTCGCTGGTACACTTTATGCCTCTCAGATATTAAATGATTATAACATTTGTAGCTTTGCCAACTCCTGGGGCCACCTCGCTTCGCGCTTTAGCCTCGCGCACAAGCTTCTCTACTGCTTCTTTGCCCATTGACTTCTTATACCCCGATTCGATAAGGGAATAAGTAGCATGTGGTGCCCCGCTTCCTATTGCACTATGCCCCACGGGGTCATTACACATAGATTGCCCAGGATTTATTATAGTATAGATACCACACTTTGACTCCCCCTTACCTCCAATAATCAGTTCAACTTCCATGTTATACGTTGCGAGTGCGCTATCTATTTGTTGAACAACAGTAGGGTGAAGGCGTTGGTGATTACTATAGAAAGCGGGCATATCTAATCCTCTTGGCTCTAGTTCATTCCGAACGACAACAGTAGTACGAACTGTCTGATATGCCTTTCTAAGCAACTCAGCTATTCCCATGACAGCAGAAATGCCTTGAGATTCAGCGTCTTTCCTTGCAGCCTCAATAATCTCGTTGGCTGCTAGAACATCACCAGATATTAAGGCATGTATAGGAGCGTCATTACACATTCCTACTATCTTCTCGACTTCATCGTTTTCAAACTCGTATCCAATGGGAAAGTGGGCAGTGACCATCTGATCAGATGCAAACACTATCCCTTTCCCATTATTGTATAATGCAGCGATACAAATAGTCATGGCTACCCTATTACCCTTCCATGTGCTAATTGCTAGGCCCCTATTATACCACAACGTTACTCGACTGTTCCTCAAAATGACCCACTACCCGCTCTTGGAATGCCTTGACAGACAGCCGCAAATCCTGTAAGAAGTTATTGTCCCGTTCGTTCGGCACCGATGGTTTTTAAATCCCTGCTCAGCTTCCTCGGGCAGATGTCCTGTGTTTCGGCTCTCCCCGAGACGGAAGCATTAGTCCGCGAAGGAGTCATACATTGACTGAGAAAGCTTTCTACGACGCACTGCTGATAGCGATATTTGCTTTGGCCCCGGTCGTTTTCGTCATCCTGTTCTATTTCAAAGCGCCGTACGGCCGGTACAACCGCCGGGGGTTGGGGCCTCAGGTCAACGAGAAGCTGGGGTGGGTGATCATGGAGACGCCCGCCGTGATTGTCTTCGCCGTTTTCTTCGCCCTGGGCGGTAACGCTGCCAGCGCTATTCCGCTCCTGTTCCTGGCTATGTGGCAGACTCACTATGTCTATCGCACATATATCTTCCCGTTCCGATTGCGGGGCAGCCGAAAGCAGATGACGGTTATGGTCATGACGATGGGGCTTACATTCAACGCGATCAATGGATACCTCAACGGTCGTTACCTCAGCACCTTCGGCCCGGGCTACTCAACCGACTGGCTGACAGACCCCCGCTTCATCATTGGCGCGCTGTTGTTCGCCACTGGCTTCATAGTCAACCGCCATTCAGACAGGATACTGCGCCGGTTGCGGCAGCCGGGGGAGACTGGTTATAAGATCCCCCATGGAGGGTTTTTTGAGCGCGTCTCGTGCGCCAACTACCTCGGGGAGATCACCCAGTGGTGCGGCTGGGCCATCGCGACATGGTCTCTGCCCGGCCTAGCTTTTGCCCTGTGGACCACCGCCAATCTCCTCCCCAGAGCACGCTCACACCACAGATGGTACCTGCGCCGGTTCCCCGACTACCCGGAGCGGCGCAAGGCGCTCATTCCGTTCGTGTACTGAGGCCCAGCTAGTATGGTGCCATTACCAGATACCATCAGGAAGTGTGGGAATGACAAACAGTGACTGCACCATACTCAGAGAGAGCCCCAAGACTTATCCTGCTTTGCATCGAATCCATGACAGGCTGCGGCTATTATGGCCGTTGGAGGGAAGGAGGCGCATATGAGCAGGGACGAAAGGTACGATATTGTGATCATAGGCGCTGGTCACAATGGCACGACAGCAGCGGCGTATCTGGCCAAGTGCGGGCTGAGTGTCTGCGTACTGGAGGAGAGGCCGGAATGCGGTGGAGCGCAGGAGAACGCGGAGCCCGTGGCCGGGGTACACCTCAGTCCGCACGCCGTGGGCCTCTACGGAGGCCCGGCTCCCGGCTGGGAGCAACTGGAGCTGTGGAAGTACGGCTCCCGCTTCGACTGGACAGCACAGGATAGCGCCTACTCTTCCGGGGGAGCCGGACGCGGCGACCTTCTCTGCACCACCGGACGTGCCCTGCCTTCCCAAAAGGACCTGGACGACTGGCTCAAGCTGGCTGGCATGCTCAGCAATCCCCCATTTACCAGGGACCTCCTGCGCGCTACGTTCTGGTGCCCGCCGCACCCACCTGAGGTCGAGCTAACGGCCGATAACATCCCCTATATGCAGGTCTACAAGAAGCATCTGCCGGAGGTGTGGACCAAAGAGCTGCTTGAATGGACCTACTTTGACCTTATGGACGAGTACCTGGAGACCGAGCCCTGGAAGACAATGCAGGCATTCATAGCCTGGTACTCAGGAGCCGCCGGTCACTTCGAGGGCATGGCCATCCCTGCCTTTGCCAGCGTAGTAGCCTGCACCCTGTTCACCATAGGAGTCGTTCCCAGGGGCGGCATACACGGCTATTATCACGCCCTCTTCCGCTGCGCCGTAGCCCATGGAGCGGTGTTCCGCACCTGCTGTCCCGTCGATGAGATCATCATCCAG
>QIGA01000259.1 GCA_003229915.1 Chloroflexota bacterium | reverse complement strand
GGGAAAAAGCTTTTCGATTTATTCATACAATAGACGATGATCAAAATCTGATCACGATTGCCACTATCAGGTATAGAAGAGAAGTATATCGGTGACAAGGAAAGCCCATGAAGAACGCGGCCATCGCTCAGGTGTTTCAGGATATGGCCGACCTGCTCGAACTCAAGGAGGAGAACCCTTTCAAGATCAGGGCCTACCAGCGTGCGGCACACACCATAGATAGCTTGCCTGTGGAGTTGGAGCAGGTGATGAAGGAGGGCAAGCTCCGCGAGATCACCGGCATCGGCGAAGCCATCGCCAATAAGATAACCGATCTTTTGACCACCGGCCATCTGGAGTCCTACGAGAAGCTTCGCTCTGAGTTCCCCGAGAATATCCTGTCTCTAATGGCTATTCGCGGCGTTGGCCCCAAGACCGCTACGCGCCTTTACAAGGAGCTGGATGTCTCTAGTGTGGATGACCTGGAGAAGGCGATCGTGGAGGGGCAGGTAGCTGCCCTGTATCGCCTGGGAGAGAAGACAGCCGAAAACATCCTGCGCCATATTCAAGGACTGCGGCGCAAAGATCAGCGTGTCACTCTGGGCGAGGCGCTACCAGTGGTGGAAGAGATCATCGCCGATCTTGGTAAGATCAGGGGCGTGCGCAACCTGACTCCAGCAGGCAGCGTGCGGCGCTTCAAAGAGACTATTGGCGACATCGACATCATGGGCACTGCTGATGATCCCGAAAGCGTCATCCAGGCATTTGTCCATCTGCCTCAGGTGGAGGAGGTTCTGGGGAAGGGGGCGACAAAGGCCAGCGTGGTCGTCGGGAACGGGGTTCAGGTGGACTTGAGGATGGTGGAGCATGACAGTTTCGGCTCACTGCTCCAGTATTTCACAGGCAGCAAGGACCATAACATTGCCTTGAGAGATAGAGCGTCTCGACAGGGGCTTAGCCTGAGCGAATATGGCATCACCGTGACAAAGACGGGTGAAATAGAGAGATTCGCTACCGAGGAAGGCTTCTACGAAAGGCTTGGCCTGCAGTACATTCCGCCGGAGCTGCGTGAGGGGCGTAACGAGATTGAGGAGGCGGAGAAAGGTACTCTGCCCAAGCTGATCGAGGCCTCTGACATCAAGGGGGACTTTCATGTACACACTGACTGGAGCGATGGACATGATTCCATCGAAGCGATGGCAAACGCAGCCAGGTCTCGGGACTATCAGTTTCTCGCTATTACCGATCATTCGGTGGGTAGGGGCATCGCGCATGGGCTGAGCGTGGAGCGACTGAGGCAGCAGATAGCTGAGATAAAGGCGCTTGATCGGAAACTGAGTAACTTCCGCTTGTTCACGGGAATCGAGGTGGATATTCGCGCCGATGGCACGCTTGATTACCCCGATGAGGTCCTGAGCGAACTCGACATCGTGGTAGCAGCCATCCACTCCGCTATGGGACAGGATTCGGACACGATGACGAAGAGGATTATCCGGGCACTGGATAATCCATATGTCCACGTTCTGTCCCATCCTACCTGCAGGCTTCTTGGTATACGGGAGCCAATAGATGTTGACATTGAAGAGGTATTTCGGGCTGCGGTGAGGACAAACACAGCTCTGGAGATAAACGCTATGCCCGATAGGCTTGATCTCAAGGACATTCATGTGCTGAGGGCGAGGGAGTTGGGTGTAAGGCTGCTGATAGGCACTGATGCTCATAGCGCTGGCAATCTGGACTTGATGCGCTTTGGCGTTGGGGTGGCGCGGCGAGGTTGGTGTCAGGCGGAGCATATCTTGAATACCAGCGCATTTGGGGAGGTGGAGTCATTACTGAAGCAAGGCAAGGGGCAGGCATGGATGACGACCAGTCGCTAGAAATCAGGCAGGCCTACGCTCGCGCGGAGAAGGTTGTGGCGGAAAAGATCGGTTTTCTGCGCCACCTGATGATATACGTGCTGGTGAACGTGCTACTGTTCGCCATCAACATGGTGACCTCAAGCGGTTTTCTGTGGTTCTTGTTGCCACTGGGTGGCTGGGGGGTGGTGCTCCTGGCCCATTTCCTGAGTGTATTCGTTTTAAGGGGAGCGAGATTCGAGCGCTGGAGGAGAAGGGAGATCGAGAAAGAGGTGGATAAGTTGAGAAGGAAGGATTAGCGCCTAGCTTAACTAAAGGATATCGGTGAAATGGCGGGCGATGACTCTAGCTCCAATCGTTTAGCTTCAGGTGATGATAATGAGGCGATCCGACACCTTAAGCTGGCTATAGCTGGAGGCAGGCCCTGGCATATTGCGTTGCTTGAAGCCATAGCGCTTTGGACATGCCCTGAGGAAACGTATAATGAGCATCGCTATTGCTATCTGGTTGAGGGTGAGGCTTTTGACTGGTTGCTCCTGGCGGAGCGGCTTTGCGAGGAGATAGCTGAGGCAATTCCAGAAGAGGAGTTGCGCGACCTTCTCTTTTTCGGCAGGCTTCCCCAAGAGGTCTCTAATGACGAGTTCAGGGAGCTCATTGGTGATGCCAAATACCACGCCTATCTAAACTATCTTTACGGCATTACTGTTGAGAAGTTTGTGCTCCTCGCAATAGAAGAGGAGATTAGCAAAGAGCGCAATTCGCATGTCTTCTCCGGTAGAGTCGGCGGTCAGGATGACGGCTATCGGCGGCTGTAGGGCGCCAGACATGAAGCTCTTCTGCGACTCGTTAGGGATGATAAAGGCTATCCTGAAAGCTGGGATATTACCCTCGATCAGTTGCAGGAGTTCACGTACTGGTTGTTCAAATATCGTC
>QIGA01000223.1 GCA_003229915.1 Chloroflexota bacterium | reverse complement strand
GTCGCACGCGGCAGAGAGGAGTCCGAGGAGGAGAACATCTATCGTGAGAACCCCCAGCTCTCCAGGCTGCTGCGCACCACCTTCAAAACCCTGGCCGTCGGGCACGGTCAGGGGGACACGCTCTGCCACTACCTGCCTCCGCGGCCGCCGCACGTTCATGGCTTCGTCTACCTCTGCGAACCGGACGAGGTGCGCCGGTTCACCAGCTCTCTGGATTTCCTCACTCTGTTACTCGGCGCGAGAGAGGGGACGGCAGATGAGGTGGTATCAGCCTGCCTGCGGCAGGCAAGCTCCGCTCACGATGACAGCCGGGCCTTCATGGTGAGGGTGGGAAAGGAACTGGCTGTCCTGCTTGGCGGCGAACTCAACCGGCTCAATGCTATCCTGAGGAGGATCAGACTGTGAACGAGGCTAGCGCACACGGAGAACGTTTGGGCATTGTTGTCGGCGGCTCGCTCACGGGAGGGATGGAGGTCAAGCTGGATAGCGCCACCCCGATCGAGGAGATGGCCGTGGGACGCTACGTGGTCATCGAGGGGCAAAAGAGCCGCTTCTTCGGCATGATCACCGATGTCAGACTGGGAGCTATCGACCAGCAACTTACCATAACACCACCCGATATCAGCGACCCGTTCATCGCCGACGTCGTCTCTGGCACCAGCACCTATGGGAAGCTCCAGATAACACCCATGCTCACCATAAGCGGCGATGCCATGAGCATTCTGGAAGGCCCCCAGCCGGTGAAGACCGTGCCCGCCCACTTCTCCCTGGTTCGAGAGGCTTCGGAGCAGGACGTGGAGCTGGTGTTTGGTCGAGAGGACGAGAAGCATTTCTACGTGGGCACCCCTCTGGACATGGAGACCAAGGTCTGCCTCAATATCGCCGAATTCGTCACCCGCTCCAACGGCGTCTTCGGCAAGAGCGGCACCGGCAAGACCTTCCTCACCAGACTCCTGCTCATCGGAATGGTACAGAAGGGAACGGCGTCCAACCTCATCTTTGATATGCACAACGAGTACGGCTGGGAGGGTACCACCGAGCAAGGGCAGAGGAAAGTAAAGGGACTCAAGCAGCTCTTCCCTTCAAAGGTGGCGGTATTCGCATTGGACGAGGAGAGCGCCCGCCGCCGCAAGGTGAGCACGGACTACATTGTGGAGATCGGCTATGACGATATCGAGCCAGAGGACATCGCCCTGCTGCGGGATACCCTGAACCTCACCGAACCGGCGATAGAGGCGGTTTACCAATTCTCTCGTGAGTTCGGCCAACAGGGATGGCTGAAGGGCTTCTTTGAGCTCAGCGGGGGGGCAGAGACCAAAGAGCTGCTCGAAAGACTGTCCATCCACGAGAGCAGCTATCGCAATCTGCGCCGCGGACTGGATAGGTTGAACAGGCTTCCTTTCCTTGTGCCCCACGCCCGGGACAACTCGGTACAGCGCATACTGGAGTACCTGGACCGGGGCATGAACGTGGTGCTCGAATTCGGAAGATACACCGATATCACCGTCTACGTGCTGGTAGCCAATATCCTCACCCGCCGTATTTATGACAAGTACCGCGAGCGGAAGGAGAGTGCGATGGGAGAGAAGACGGACGAGCCACGCCCGCTGGTGATAACAATCGAGGAGGCTCACAAGTTCTTGAATCCCTCGGTGGCGGAGCAAACCATCTTCGGCACTATTGCCCGGGAGATGAGGAAATACAATGTCACCCTTCTGGTCATCGACCAGCGCCCCAGCGGCATCTCCGACGAGGTCATGTCCCAGATCGGGACCAAGGCGACCTATCTTCTGGACAATGAGAAGGACATCGACAGTGTGCTTATGGGGGTGTCAGGGAAGAGCGAGCTGAAAACGGTGCTCTCCAAGCTGGAGGCGAAGCAGCAGGCGCTCATTTTCGGCCATGCGCTGCCGATGCCAGTCGTGGTCAAAACCAGGGAATACGGCTCAGCAGAATCCTACAGAGAGTTCGGCTTCCGAGATGCGGCCGAGCTTAAGAGCAAGGCGGATGAGGAGATAAAGGACCTCTTTTAATCGCTCATCCAACTCCTTCAATCGCGGTAGGATAGTGGGGACATTACCTGCCCCTACGAATTATTCCCTCTTAGCTTCACGGATACAGGGGGCCCCTCGATCCTGAGGGGCTAACTATGCGGGTTGCCGCAATAGCTGCAACCTTGTTCAGTATTCAATCGAGAGAGCAGCCGCCAGGGAAGCCCTCGCATCCTGTTCCAATACCTGTGACTAAACATCCAGGGGAAGAGATGTGGATTTGGGATAGCGGGTTGATTTATCAGATCTCGCTTTTCGCAGATTCCTGACCGCTACTATTACCGCAGAGCTGATAACCAGAAAGACTCCCAGGCCGATCGCTATCCAAGGTATGAGGGTCCTGAACCAGAGGAGCATCCAACTCGCGCTACGGGCGGTAGCCATCAGGTCAACGATCGTCTGCTCGGCGTAATCGACCTTGGATATCTGGACAGACATAATGGTTCCCATCAAGTCGATGCTGGTGACAGTTTCGCTCGTCTGATTGACCACGGTGCCGCTCGACGGTTCGATCCACAGCGTTATCCGGGGGCTAAGGAAAAGATTCAAGCCGCTCGTGGGCTCTTCGCCAATAGGGATGTCAACTTCATTTACCTCGAAGACCAAGACGTTCATCCCCCGGAAGTTCTCCTCGCGGACATACCTCTCGGGTAGGGCCTGCTCCGCTCCTGGATGCCAGAGAGCGAAGGTATCCCCTGCAGCTAGCGGCCTTGGGGG
>QIGA01000241.1 GCA_003229915.1 Chloroflexota bacterium | reverse complement strand
GGGGCGGGGACGGCAGCGTTGAGCAGGCATATCTCTCCCCATAGGGCCTCGGTGCGGAAGAAGTTCTTGAGCGCCTCGATGAGTTTCTCGTCATCGTAGGTTCTACCAGTGACCTTCTCCATCCATTCAATACCATCATGAAGCTGGGCGACGACAAACTCCATCTTCTGCTCAGGTCTACCATCCCATGCCAAGCCGTGGGGCTCATCATAGCAATAATACGGGATACCTTCGTGCTCATGCACCACTCTATACCAGGAGGCGTGGCCGGCATCGCAGAAGCTTCTGCCAAAACAGAAGTCCGCCTTGGGCCACGGTCCCCCGGTGAAGTAGTACTTATCGAGGAACATCGATCCCAGGTAGTTCCGCATGTAGCCGCACATATCGCGGGCAAATCCTCTGGCCTCGGCCGCCTCCATGGCGGGGACAGAGAACGAGGGATCGTGTGCCACCATTGCTCCATAAGGCTCGCCACCAAGGTAGACGAAATCGCCCAGCCCAGCAGGCAGCGCAAGGCAAGAGGCGGCACAGCCACTGACCAGCAGCTTTCCCTTCTCTTTGGCTGTAGCTGCTTCCATGTAATGCTCCAATACCAACTCCTTGGCCTTCTGCCAGCAATCCAGGCGCTTTGTCGGGTATTTCGCCAGTGTTGTCATTTCTTATACCTCCAGTCTCCCTGTAGAGCTACAGAATAGCTCTCAGACCAGCTCGAACTCAAGCGTCTCGAGAAATGCCTCGACTCGTGTACGAAACTGCCCCCAGGGAACAGTAACATCAAACTCGAGGAAAAGGGTGGGGATGTTATTCTCCTTGAACATCTGCTGAAGGGGAGGGATATCAAACTCGTGGGGATCGCAGAATTTCTGCTGGATGAGGACCGCGCCGTCAACGTTATAGTCCTGGGCCAACTTCAGAATGAAGGCCAATCTACGTCGTTCTGGCCAGTCCTTGGGTGGGCAGGCAGGCCTGTCGATATAGCGTGCTGCGATTGCCGCCAATCGGTTATCCTCAGGGATGACCTCATTCCAGAAATACCTGGTCCCGCTGCAATGCTCATCGATGACGAAGGTAGCATCAAAGCCCTCCACCAGCCTGACAAACTCGACGTCATCCATTTCGCTGCCGATGAGCATTAGCCGCGAGCCTGTCTCACGTCCGATTTCCCTGTCGGGCAGTTCCTCAAGAAGCTGCTCCAGTAACTTGTTGTGCTCTGCCCTGTCCATAAGTTGACTAGCGATTACCATCTCCATGACTTCAGCCCCACTAATCGGTGGTGTGTCGCCTTTCCTCAACTCGTAGACCTGCTTCATCAATCGGCGGTTTGTGTTACAGACCTCTATCGCGTTGTCCAGATCATCCTGGGAAATGGATTTTCCGCCCCACTTCTCCAATGCCTCCTTGAAATCGAGGTATTCCTCGGTCAAAAAGGGCTTTGCCCTTGCGCTTTGCACATGTGCAGGCATGAACATTAGGTAGGTGAAATCGATGGGCACATGCTCCTTCCACATCACGAAGGTATTACGGATGTGAATACAACTGCGAGCATGCACTATTCCATCGAGGTAAGCATACCTCCCCTTTAGTCCCTGAGCCAAGGCGTCACGGCAAAATGGACAATACATACTGGACACATATGCATCAGTGACATCTTGCGATTCATGACTGCCCAGAATCCGTACAGGGAGCATGCCAGCAGCATATATGAGCTCTTCCGGTACATACGTACACAGCCAGCCAACAACTTTGCCCCCATTCCTCTGCTTCCATTCCTGGGCATACTGGTGGCGATTCGCCACCACTTCCTCGAACCTCTCAATTGCTCCCAAGTTTCGTTTCTCCTCTCTCTAGTGAAACACTTGAATCAAGACAGCCCGCCATGCCCTGAACAGCCCTGCACCTGGCTGTGCCATTCTGCTCTTCCTGTTTCTGGCTCCATACTCACATTTTAAGCGCATTGCTTATGTTGTGTCAATGACATCACCCCGAACCTTAATCCGTGAGTCCAGATTCAAAAAACTCACCTGCCAGGTGAATTTTCAAAGTTACTCACAAGATCCCCTAAATCCCCTCCCACTGGCGGGAGGGGATTTACATTTATGCGAAACCGTGCCAGAGACTAATGATTAACGAAATCCACGGATTACGGGCCCTCACCCGGCACACCCACGGCTCAAGCAGAGGAACGGGTGCCAACTGAACGTGACCTGTTGAGTAGCCACAGCACCTCCACTGGTTTCTATTTACATTGCAGGACACTAAGTCCCGGCAAGACACGTCCCCGCGTAGGGACAGCATGCCCTGCCTTGACTGACCGGGCGTAGATTGGTAGTATTCTGGCAATCCACCAAAGGATTCGCCAACTTGCAATGGTAGTTGTGATATGCAGCTTTCCTGCAGCTCAATCAACGGTTGGCCTCTGGTGATATGGAGAGTGTGAACATGATTTCCTGGGAGGATTTTGAGAAGGTGGAACTGCGTGCAGGCACCATAGTTGATGCCCAAGCTTTTCCGGAGCTGGTGACTGCGTCGGCAGCTACCAGTTCACCCACTACGCCGGTTGGCAAGCGTTCATGGTTGTGCGCAATGCGTTGCTGCCTGGAGCGTCCCAGGGCGTCGCTGAGCATGTGCCCTGGACCACCTTCACCGACCCCGAGGTGGCTCACGTGGGGCTTACCGAGGAGCAGGCCCATAGCTTCGGCGACGCTGTTATGACCTGCGAATGGCCTATGGAGCGGGTAGATCGGGCTCAGGCTGAAGGAAACACCGACGG
>QIGA01000010.1 GCA_003229915.1 Chloroflexota bacterium | reverse complement strand
ACCAATATAGCATACGGACTGGAGAACATGGCCGAAGAACAAGAGTCGATCCCACAGGAAACCCGAAAAGTCCTCAAGAGATTCGGCAGGCGCAGGGGAAACCTGGTGCCTATACTGCAACAGGTTCAGAACCGGCTGGGGTATATCCCCCGTGAGGCGATGCTTGAGATCGCGGAGCATCTGAAAATACCGGACATGGATGTTTTCGGCGTGGTCACTTTCTATAACCAGTTCCGCCTCAATCCTCCAGGAAAGCACCCGATCAGGGTGTGCCTGGGAACAGCCTGCCACATGAAGGGCGGCTACATCGTCCTCGACGCATGGAAGAGAAGGCTGGGAATAGACCGGGGAGAGACCACTCCCGACCGCGAGTTCGATCTGGATACCGTCGCCTGCGTCGGCTGCTGCGTCCTGGCGCCAGTGACTGTCGTTGACAACGAGGTAGAAGCCAAAACCAGCCCCACCAGAGTAGATGGCATACTGCTGGCATATCAGATCGATAGAGAGAGGGGAAGCAAGAAGAAACAGTGAAAATCGCCGATACGCTGGATGTAGATTCGACCTTCCAGCACCTGAGGAGCCAGGCTCTGGCCAGCATGCGAGATCACCTTGACGGTACCAGGCCGATCGTCATGGTCGGCACCGCTACCTGCGGAAAGGCAGCCGGCGCACTGGAAGTGCTCCAGGCGATCAGGGAGGAGCTGGCCAAGGATCAGCCGGATGCTCGCGTCGTGGAGGTAGGGTGTATGGGGCACTGCTATGCGGAGCCACTGGTAATAATAAACAAGCCTGGCAACCCCCCCATGGCCTATGGTTACGTCACGCCTGAGATAGCCCGGCGTCTGGTCAGGGACTACGTTATCGGTGATGATCCTTCTCTTGAGTTCACCCTGGGCGCTCTGGAAGAGAACGATCTCATCCCGTCCATCTACGACCTGCCCCGCTTTGCCTACGAGCAAAACATCGTCCTGAAGAACTGCGGCCACATTGACCCCGAAAACATCGACCACTACATAGCCAGTGGCGGCTACGAAGCTCTGGCCAGGGCGTTGCGCATGCAACCCCAGGAGATCGTAGAGGAGATCAAGCTATCGGGCTTGCGAGGCAGAGGCGGCGCGGGTTACCCCACCTGGCAGAAGTGGAGGGTCTGCCGCGACTCCAAAGGCAGACCAAAGTACGTAATATGCAATGCCGACGAAGGCGACCCCGGAGCCTTCATGGACAGGGCCATCCTTGAGAGCGACCCACATTCAGTTATAGAGGGAATGATAGTGGCCGCATATGCTGTGGGGGCGCGCTACGGGTACATATATGTTCGCGCGGAATATCCCCTGGCAGTGCATAGGATCGAGATCGCTCTGCGACAGGCGCGCCGTCGGGGACTGCTGGGCAAGAACATACTGGGAAGCGGTTTCGACATTGATATCAGGCTCTTTCAGGGCTCTGGAGCCTTTGTATGCGGCGAGGAGACAGCCCTTATCGCGTCACTTGAGGGGAGACAGGGACTTCCCCGACATCGACCGCCGTTCCCGGCTGTCCATGGCCTCAACGGCAAGCCGACGCTCATCAACAACGTAAAGACCCTGGCCTATGTGCCGCGCATCATTACGAACGGAGCCTCGTGGTTTTCCAGCATCGGCACTGAGAAAAGCAAGGGCACCGCTGTTTTCGCCCTGGCAGGCAAGGTGGTCAACGCCGGTCTGACCGAGGTGCCAATGGGTACTACACTGAGGCAGATCGTCTTCGATGTCGGCGGTGGCATTCCCAACGGCAAACAGTTCAAGGCCGTGCAGATCGGAGGCCCGTCTGGAGGCTGTTTGCCCCAGTCAGCCCTGGACCTGCCCATCGACTTCGATTCCCTGAGGGAGGTCGGAGCCATGATGGGTTCGGGAGGGATGGTAGTGCTGGACGAGGATGACTGCATGGTGGAGGTGGCTCGCTATTTCCTCGAATTCACCCAGCGGGAGTCCTGCGGCAAATGCACCATGTGCCGCCTGGGAACAAAACAGATGCTGGAGATGCTGAAGGACTTCACTATTGGCCAGGGAAGCATGGAGGATTTGGACAAACTGTATGAGATGGCTGAGGACATAAAGGAAGGCTCTCTATGCGGCTTAGGCAGAACCGCGCCCAATCCAGTATTGACCACCCTGAGGTATTTCCGTGATGAATATGAGGCGCATATTAAAGAGAGGCACTGCCCGGCGCTTATGTGTCATGATCTTATTGCCTACTACGTCCTGCCCCACAAGTGTGAGCGCTCCTGCGATGCCTGCGTGGGCGCTTGCACCGTAGAGGCTATCTCCCCCGACAGGAAAGGGATCAAGGTCATAGACCAGGAGAAATGCGTTAAGTGCAACCTCTGTCTTCTGGCCTGCCCGCCCCAGTACAATGCCATTATCAAACTGTCGCCTCCCGAGCTGGTGCCGGCCGCAAAGAAGGTGAAATGAACAGCGTCTCCCTGACAATAGACGGCAAGACCATAAAGGCTCGCAAAGGGGAGAAAGTGCTCTGGGCGGCCCTTGACAACGGCATCTACATACCTAACCTGTGCGCCATACAAGATGCGTCAGAACCCTTTGCCGCCTGCCGTCTCTGCTTCGTGGAGATTGAGGGTCGCAACGGGCCAGTCACCGCCTGCACCGAGGCAGTGGCAGAGGGCATGACGGTGAATACTCAGGGGCCCAGGGCTCGGAGATTGGCGCGCACTGCTCTTGAGCTTCTTCTGGCCAGCAATCATGTCGACTGCGCGCACTGTCCCGCCAATCGCGCCTGCGG
>QIGA01000276.1 GCA_003229915.1 Chloroflexota bacterium | reverse complement strand
AGACCATCGGAGTGGCCATGATAACAACCGGAGAACTTCACTATTTTGTTTCTTCTGGTGAAAGCCCTGGCCAGCCGTAGGGCGCTCATGGTGGCCTCGGTGCCCGAGTTGACAAAACGCACAAGCTCCATGGACGGAAGAGCGCCGGTTATCATTCGAGCAAGGACAGTCTCCCTTTCGGTTGGCGCTCCAAAGCTGGTGCCGTTCTTTAGCACATCGCTCAGGGCAGCCACCACCCGTGGGTGAGCATGTCCGAGAATGAGCGCCCCCCAGGAGCAGACGTAGTCTATGAGGGTGTTGCCGTCAACATCGTAGATATGAGACCCCTGGCCCCTGCTGATGAAGAGAGGTTTGCCGCCCACGGCGCTGAATGCTCTTACCGGGCTGTTGACCCCTCCTGCCAGGTAGCGCTTGGCCTCGGCGAACAGCTTGTCGGACTTTCCTCTTTTGAGCCTCGCACCTATGTCGCTGCGCCCGGCTTCAGCCAACCTGCTACCTCCTTAGCGTGGTAGGTGATAATGAGGTCTGCCCCCGCTCTCCTCATGGCAGTGAGCAGCTCCAGAACACACGCTGCCTCATCAAGCCAGCCTCTTTGGGCCGCCGCCTTCACCATGGCGAACTCGCCACTGACATTGTAAGCGGCCACCGGGTGATGGAACCTCTGGCGCACCGCCGCGATAACATCAAGATACGCCAGGGCTGGCTTGACCAAGATCATATCCGCTCCTTCCTGAACATCCAGCTCTACCTCGCGCAAAGCCTGGCGCAGATTTGCGGGGTCGAGCTGGTAGGAGCGACGATCGCCAAAGCGGGGGGTGGACCCAGCCGCCTCCCTGAAGGGCCCATAGAAGGCTGAGGCGTATTTGGCTGCGTAGGATAGTATGATAGTCTCGTGGAAGCTATTGGTGTCCAGCGCACTGCGGATGGCAGCCACCCGGCCGTCCATCATGTCAGAGGGCGCTACCACATCAGCTCCGGCTTCGGCGTGGGATAAGGCGGTTCGGGCTATCAGTTCCAGTGTCCTGTCGTTGTCCACGTACCCGTCCATCACCACTCCACATTGCCCGTGGTCGGTGTACTGGCAGAGGCAGACATCGGTGATTACGACCAGCTCGGGGACGGCCCGCTTCATCGCTCTCACAGCCTTCTGGACAACCCCCTGTTCATCGTAGGCACCGGAGCCCGCTTCATCCTTGTCTTGCGGCATACCGAAGAGCAGCACCGCTGGTATGCCCAGCTTGGCCACGCTCTCTGCCTCCTTCGCCAGAAGGTCAGGGGATAGATGAAAGTTGCCTGGCAGGGAGGTGATCTCCTCCCTCACTTGTTGACCTGGCACGGCGAAGAGCGGATAGACGAGGTCAGCTACATGCAACCTTGTCTCTCGAACCATCTCTCTCAGCGCCTCGGTGCGGCGCAGTCGGCGAAGCCGTATCTGGGGAAACAGAGCCATTAGGGACCCTCCTTTTCCTTTTGGAAGTTCTCGGTTATGGCCTGAACCAGACCGGGGATGGTGTGCTCGTGGGCTATCACATCCACCCGCACTCCAAGATCAGCAGCGGTAGCGGCGGTCACAGGTCCGATGCAGGCCACCCTGGTTTGGTTCACCACCTCCCACTCCGCACCGAGCAGGGAAACCAGGTGCCTCACCGTGGACGAACTGGTGAAGGTGGTGATATCAATCTCTCCCGCAAGCAGCATCTGCTTGCCACTGGCGGATGTCTCCTCAGGGAGGACTGTTCGGTATAGGGCAATCTCAGTAACCTTTGCCCCAAGATGTGTGAGCTTGGTGACCAGTTCAGGAGGAGCAGCTTCAGCTCTGGGCAAGAGAATCCGCTGGCCACCGATACTTTCGCTTTGAAGACTGTCGGCTATAGCCTCCGCCAGATATTTTTGCGGTACGAGGTCGGCGACAAGGCCGTGGTGCCCCAAGGATGCAGCAGTGGCCGGGCCGATGGCGCACAGCTTAACCCCGTTCAGAGCCCTGCAATCCTGTCCCAGTTCGCGCAAGCGCCCGAAGAAGATGTCCACGCCGTTGGCGCTGGTGAAAATGACCCAGGCGTAGTCCGGCAGGTGGGCGATGGCCTGGTCGAGCTCTGGGGAGTCGGGTAGAACCTCGATTTGGATTGTGGGCATTTCTACAGGCAGGGCGCCATTGCGGGAGAGGAGTTGGCTCAGGGCACTAGCCTGCTGCCTGGACCGAGTCACCAGCACCCGCTTGCCAAACAGTGGCTGGTTGTCGAACCACCGAATCGTGTCTCGCAGACTTACCACCTCCCCAACGACAATGATCGCTGGAGAGCTGAAGTTTACCTCGGCGGCCGCGCCGGCCACCTTGTCCAGTGTGCTCACCAGGGTCTGCTGGCGGGGGCCGGTACCGTACTGGATGATAGCCACTGGGGTCGCTGTCGATCGGCCGTTTCTAATTAACTCATCGGCTATCTGCTCCAGGTTACCCATTCCCATAAGGAAAACCAAGGTATCAACGCCTGTTGCCAGTTTCTCCCACCTGATGCTCGAGCTGGCCTTGGTAGGGTCCTCATGGCCAGTTATCACCGCCATCGAGGATGCCAAACCGCGGTGGGTGACGGGAATGCCCGCGTAGGCGGGCACAGCGGTTGAGGCGCTGATCCCGGGGACCACCTCGAAAGGAATGCCCGCCTGGGCCAGAGTCTCAGCCTCCTCCCCACCTCGCCCCAGCAGGAAAGGATCACCGCCTTTGAGCCTCACCACTATCTTCCTCTCTTTAGCCTTGTCTACTAAAAGCTGATTTATCGCGCTCTGGCTGAG
>QIGA01000218.1 GCA_003229915.1 Chloroflexota bacterium | reverse complement strand
GTTCGTGGGTAGGGTGGGCGCGGCGCAGCGAAACCCACCGTTTCTATCTTCATCTGGGATGGTGAGTTCCAGTTCATTTCACCCACCCTACGATGCTATGCCCACTATACCATTCGGGCCTGGGGTTTCCCCCTTCCCAAATATACCGAAGGGGCTTGCCCTGACGGAGAAAACATACTATATTCAGAAGGCACTAAGAACCATCGGAACCCCCCAAAAAGGTTCCCAGAGCGGTGGTAGCCATGAGTCTGGAATCCGCCCGAGCGAGGCTGATGCGGCAACTAGCTCACGAGGTCAGGGACAAGAAGGTGCTCGATGTAATGGGCCGTGTCCCGCGGGAGCTGTTTGTGCCCGCCTCCAGCCAGCATGCGGCCTACGAGAACGTACCCCTGCCCATCGACATGGGTCAGACCATCTCCCAGCCGTTGATCGTCGGGGTCATGACCGAAGCGATGGATCTCAGAGACAACGAAAAGGTGCTGGAGATCGGGGCCGGCAGCGGCTACCAGACAGCCATCCTCGCCGAACTAGCGCGCTGGGTGGTCTCAGTCGAGCGCCACCCTAAGCTAGTCGAGGGAGCGAGGAAAATACTTTCGCTGCTCAGCTACAAGAATGTGGAGATCCACCTCGCCGGGGAGAAACTCGGTTGGGAGCAGGAAGCCCCCTACGCTGCCATAATGGTCACCGCTGGAGCGCCTAGTGTGCCCCAGGAACTGCTGGAGCAACTGGCGGTCGGAGGAAGGCTGGTAATCCCCGTCGGCACACCGTTCGAGCAAGACCTGATTAAAGTGGTCAAACACCAGGAGAGAACGGTAAGCATCAACCTGGGCCCCTGCCGCTTCGTCCCTCTCATCGGCGAAGGCGGCTGGCAGAAAGAATAAGCTGACTGCATATTGCGTCGTGACAGGAGTCACGACGCTACCGAGGATTCTACTGGGATCGGCTATAGACAGGTTGGGGAGTTGTGTTTCACTTCACCCTCACCCCAACCCTCTCCCATCAAGGGAGAGGGAGATACCTTTGCTCCCTCCCCTGGTGGGAGGGAGTTAGAGGGAGGGGGTATTCACCCTCATTCTTCGACTGTCTCAGGACAGGGGCTTTGTACTCTCCCATCAAGGGAGAGGGAGAGATTCTTCGGTCGCTGCGCTGCGTACATCATACCAGTCGAAATTCATTGGGGTATAGGGTTGGCCGACGTCGGCCAACCTACCCACTATAAACCGTCAACATTTATTTTCGTTACATGACATGTTGGGGGATGAGGGAGAGGAAGGGGTTGTCAGTCGATGGTTTTGGAGCCGAGGTCATCTGGTTGGGACAGGGACATGATCTTCGATCTGGGCAGACACGCTGGTCTGCCCCTACGGGTGTTACTAAGCTCAAAACTCACCTTTTGATATACCCAGGATGAGATGGGTTAAACCTCTTTGTAGCGTCGTGACCCCTGTCACGACGAGGATTCGTTGCCACAGAAGTGGCAACGCTACGTCTGCCGATAGCCCTTTGGATTTGGTGCTTGATTACGGTTCATGCGCGACTATTTAATGCGTTTTATGTATGTGACGGGTGTATCGCTACATCAATCGGACTATGAGCCTGCCGAAGACAGGGCCGATGAAGCGACGCATGAGGGCTACGACTGGCGCGGGGAATTGGTTGGCCAGGTCCTCGGCGTAGTCATCAAGGGTCTTACGCTGGAAATTGAGCAGCGCCTGTGATTTGCTCGTATCGTACCAGTCCAGGTAGTAGGGTTCCTGTGCGAACTTGTGTGCGGGTGGCAAGGGCAATCCAAATGTTCCCAGAATGCGTCGCAGCATGTCTTCGTAGTGTATCTGCTGGCTGGAACCTCCGGCAATGATCAGGGTATTCCCTTTCACCGCGTCGAAGTTCTTCACCACGTTGAGAATGGCAAGTGACGCATCGTCGGGATGGCAGAACTCTATTCGGTTCTTCAAGGGGATGGTATGCAGGTGAGCCTTCATGTCGCTGAGGGTAAGCCTCAAGTAAGGGACTGCTGTCACACGAAGGATCACGTAATCGATACCCGACTCCTTGATCAGATTCTCAGCTTGAACCTTGGTCTTAGCATAGACTGATGTAGGATTGCACGGGTTCCTCTCAAGATGAAGGGGTTCGGTAGCGTCGGGGCATGGACCAAAAACGGCCACTGATGAGGGGAACACGAAGGGGATGCTCTCGCCTTTTTCCCTTATCAGGTTCACAATTGTCTGAGTGCCGCCCACGTTGACTTTGTAGGCCAGATCAGGATTCTGCTCGGTGAGCGGCTGCACGATACCTGCCAGGTGAACCACTGCGTCGATACCGTCCATAGCCTTCCTGACCGAATCGGGCTGCGTTATGTCTCCCCACACTACCTCCAGATTTGAGCCCAGGCCCTTGACCCTCTTTCGGTGAAGCAACAGGCGGACATTGAATCCCTCTTTAAGGAAAGCTTCGCAAACAGGGGGGCCCCACCTTCCGGTTCCGCCTGTAATCAGTACACGCATCTCATCCTCCCATTGCTGCCTCTGAACTTAACGCCCCGTCACTCTCGCTGTGTACCCGCCATTTTATTTCTTGCCAGGCTGTGTCACCCCATGGATTAGCAAGGGATTGGCAAGAAGTCCCTTAGCTCTCTAGCTCGGCTAACTTAGCGAAATGGGGCAGCCTGGAGCATCTGCTCTAGGCACAATTGGAGCGGATGCTCCAATCTACCCGTTAGTTATCACCTACTTCGTGGCCGCGGGAAAGGCCATCAAGGCCAGGGAATCGTATCTCGTATCATTACC
>QIGA01000179.1 GCA_003229915.1 Chloroflexota bacterium | reverse complement strand
CATCAACATTTATTTTCGTGACAATCCATCATGCCCATTTACATGGGCACCACGAAGAATGAAACTGTATTGGCACGTGTATTTGGAAAGGAACTCCGTTTCAAGTGTCATTACGCGCGTAGCGAAGCAACCGCTTTGTCATTTCGTAATTACATAATGTGGCGATTGCCATGGCACTCTGTGCCTCGCATGTATGTTAACCAAAAGGGTGAGTGGAGTGCAATGAAACCCACCTTCTCCGGCATAGGTCAGCCGTGGGCGGCCAACCTACCCGTAGGGGTGCGGTAACCGCGCCTCTACATCAGTGGGGTGGCGCATCCGTGTTATTGTCACGAAAATAGGCTCTAAGTCGTTCGCCCTGAGCCTGTCGAAGGGTCGTTCATGGTTCGACAAGCTCACCACGAACGGAGCCTTAAATGCCAGTTGTTCCAACAACAGCATTTTCATCCTCGGTGGTGCCTGTGTAAATAGGCATGGGCGATTGCTTCGCTTCGGCTCCTAAGAAACTGCCTCACCTACACTGAGTTGTTTCTTCACCAAGTAACCCCGACATGTCGGGGTGCTGTACTCGCAATGATTTCGGGCAATAGCTACGCCAGTTCAGCCCACTGCGTTCTCCAAGGGACTCTTAGTCGTTGGAGGATACGATAAGTTTTGTAATGAAAATGTAATTAAAATTGCTTGACAAGAAGCTGTGACAGACTCCTAGTAAGCTCCAAGGTTGTTCGGAGGACGGGACGACGTTGGAGCTTTCTGTTTTGCCTCCATAAGATCACAGCCGCCTTCTTGCGTGCAAACCCGTGCTCAATGCCCCCAGCAACACCACCACATCTGTCAAGCAAAGGGAACTAACGGCAATTTATGTTAAGTTGTTCCGGGCAAAAAAAGAGAGTGCCCCGATCACAACCTGGCTCAGGGCTCCACTCCAGTGTCACCCTCCAGGTAGAATTGGCACTTGTGGGCGATTCGTTCGTCAAGTTTGCTTATGAAATCATCAGGGTCTTTTGAATACGAATCGCCAAATCGCAACTCCAGTTGACCATGACCGTGATAGAGTATGCAGATAGACTTGTGTACACAGGTGTCACAGCTTTTGACAGCCGTTCGCATCGCCTTCGCTTTCTGCTTCGTACTCATGACAATCACCAGCCTCCAATCACCGTCTGCTCACAAGCAACATTATCCCTCGAATCTGATGAGGTGACAATCCCATTTACGTACTGGAATCTGACATACTTTCGTTGACGTACTTTCGTACTCACGAAAACGAACTGGTGGAGGAAGAAATCAAGAGGAGGTTAGGGTGGGGGCTCAACAGCAGTCTGGGTGCTTAGATACCCTTCGCACTGTCATTCAACCGTGTGTCTACGCACATTTTCCGTGAACTCAACCCACTCCCTGCCAATCCGAGCCACCCACTCTTTGCGGTATCTGACTATCTCGTCCCAGGGGAAATCCGCATAGTGACCATGATCCTTGACATGCTCGATATGCGGTCTCCCTTCCCTATCGCAGGGCGAGTCCTTGGCATCGTTCACTCCGTCGAAGTCTACGGGCACGAACCCGCCCTTCTGGCAAGTCGCCAAGTCATAGCCTGGGCTGGCATGCACCCACTTACCGTCGATATACATTTCGACATATCCGTGCTGGATGAGCAAGTTATCCCCTCCTACCATCTCGCGAAACTTCTCCGAAAGGAGGTGATCCCGGATGTCGACATATCCCAAACGGGCTGGGATCCCAACCGCACGGCACAGCGTAACGAGAACAACTGCCTTGTGCTCACAATGTCCATTGCCTCTTTCCAGCGTGACGCTCGCCTTATAGTTCTCAAGAGACTGCCCCGGCGCATACGGGCTATGCTTGATCTTATCCCTGGCAAAGTAGAAAAGGGCGATAGCCTTCTCTCTAGTCGTCTCCAGCCCTTCAGTCAAAGCGCGGGCCTTATCCTTGATAGACTCGGTATCACAGTCAACGATCTCTGTGCATCTCAAGTAATCTTCCATTCCGTTCATAAGAACACCTCATCAGACGTGATCCCACACACAGGCTTTCTCAAGCCAAAAGCCCCTGCTCCTCCGGTTCTGTTCAAACCTCGAAGGTATGCGCCCCAGACAAAAAAGGTGCTTACAAGGAAACTCAAGCCTGGCCGGGCACAAGCCCCGCTAGCATTTTATTAGCTGAGTTACACGTCATGCCCATGGATTTTTTGCGTTTCGCGGGACGCCGCCTACGACCCAAAAATAGCGATCAGAACACTGGTCAGTTGCTACATCTCAGTCTAAGGGTGGTGGGAGCGGCGGGGTGTAGGGGCGTTCCATGGAACGCCCTAACGCCCGTGAGATTGCTTCGCTGCGCTCGCAATGACACCTAAAATTCTGATTTTTATAGCCAATCGCTATTTCGGGGTACGAGGCACCGTTGTCATAACTATTGCAGAGTGATATACTAATACACTGGGAGTAGCTCCCAGAAGACCCCGCTTGCTGGGGGCGCTTTCCCTCTCCTTTTACGTCCCTGTGCGAGCGGGGTCTTCGGCTTCAGAAACCTACACGATTCTACCACATCACCGCAACCTCAGCAATCTGCCAGCCAGTTGCAACTGGCATGGCAGGTTACTTCAGTATTCGGAACGATCTGGCTATGTCGTAGAATGTATCCTCGTAGTGCTTGAAATCATCGAATTCCGCTGAGCCGATCACCATCCACGCAAACTTGTCCTTAACTATGAACACCTGTATGTAGCGCCATTTGCCGAATCCAGGCTCATCGTCCACCGAATCTATAACAACCGCTTCCCTTTCATCGATAGTCGTCTTCACCTGGGACAATACCTGGTATCCTGTCGTATACTCTCTATCAAATGCGTCATTAGCTTCAACCACTTCATTCAGTGTCCGATACCCAGGAGATCTGGATTCCACAACAATACCTACGTTCGGGTAATAGCCCTCCTCGGTTGGTATTCCCGCCAGGAACAACATTTCAGCATCTTCAAGGGAGACCCCTGGATTCTCACTCTCCATTTGCTCTTTGACTTCCTCCCATAGCTCACCCATGACCGAAGTGGCGGGTGTCCAGTCGGGGGGATATGAGATACTGAAAAGACCTTCGCTGGTGTAGGTAGTGAAATCAGCAGGAGTTGTCGGCTCAGGTGTGGGGGTTGACCCCGCTTCTTCTCCGCCACCACAACCTATTGTCCCGATGGTGAGCACCAGCAACAAAACTGAGACCAACAAAACCATTAGCTTTTTCATTTCCATTTCGCATCCTTTTTCAACGTTTGCTGCCCCCAAACCGGATATCTGGTTTGACCATCTGGAAACAGTTCTCCATCTTCGCGCGTCAGATGCCTGCGCAAGATTGTATCAGCTAGGGAAATGACCTGTCAGGCCTATGCCTTCGTCTGTCCTTCAAAGCTCTGCGCTCCCCTTTCCTTCTTTCATCCATTTTCTGCCTCCCTTCCTTCCTCCCCACTTATTGCGCCAAATCATAC
>QIGA01000033.1 GCA_003229915.1 Chloroflexota bacterium | reverse complement strand
CCATTGTTTTTTTCGCTGCGCACCGGGTTGCCGATCGTGATTTCGGCGTCGGGATTCTCGATCATCCCACGTTTCTGGGGTTGGAGAAGTGGTCAATGGTTAATCGGTTGTAAATGTCGGCTCCTATCCGTTGCGGATTGATACGTCACCTTGCTCCACACCGCCACGTAACACGGTCCCGTCCTCTCGGACTCTATACAACAGACTCCACCTCGTGAGCGTACATTTCCTTGTCCAGATTGATGGCGCAACACCCCACTTCAGCCCCCGTGACCCGCCCTATGATATTAACCTTCTGCCCGTTTCTTCCGCAGGGACACGGTGATGTCTCATCCAGCTCCACAATGTCCTCCGTCAGGATGTACGCTGGGTAGGCCAAGCACGTTGGGTCTATTATTGCCAAGACCCCACGCCTTCCATCAGGGACTTCCTGGCGGAAATCATCGAGTTCCCTTGCACTGAAATGAACCCAGGGAGGAACGTGCTTGCGCTGGTGGCTGCACTCTATAGCCACAATGTTTCCCTCAATCAGCCCGTAGATATCCCGGATTTGATCGGGCTGTACTCCCAAATACTCGACGCACTCGCGGTTAAATTCCTCTCGCGGAATCTCTATCCCCGTGAATCGCTTCCAACCACCCATGGTGATGATCTTCGTTTCTCTATCCAGCTCAAGACGAATGTCGCGCTTTTTGAGATACTGTACGAGTTTGTGTACCAGGAAGGGAGGGCCAACGATGTGTCTTATGTGGGCGTTCTCCCATCGCTCCAGAAGCGCAATAGCTTCTTGTGGCTTGAAGGATTCTTTCGTTACCGCGTACTTGCCTACATCTACCATTCCCGATAGCATGTTCGAAACCTTGATCATACCCATTTCAGGCACTTCTTCGGGCGACGGCATCAAGAACAGTATCGCTCCACTGGAGAACTGCAAGAACTCCCTAAACATTGCCCATACAGCGAGGAATCCCTGAGTGACCGTTTCGGGGTCCCGGCGCGTTACACTGGGAATTCCACTAGTGCCGGTGCTCCTCATCTCAACCTCGATCTGATCCAGTCCCAGAGTCAGGAGCTTTTGTGTATCTGTCGCTTTGAATTGACGCACCGGTATTAGCGGGATGTTTATTAGGTCGTCAAAAGAGCGGATATCGGATGGAGTCACTCCCTGTTCCTCGCAGAGTCCACGATAATACGCGTTTTTCTCGTAGTGAAAGCGGAAGTTCTCAGCAATCAGGTTTGTCCTCAACGCCTGCTGTTCTTCAATCGCAAGCCCACACACTCTGTCAAGCGAGGAGTACACGCACCCCAGCGGATTGAGACCAGCATCGCGGATTTCCGTAAGTAGCTTCTGATAGTCGTATTTCACCCTCTCCTCCTTTCAACTACGGCTGCTCTTCTCGACGATCGAAATATGTCACGAGTATCTCGGCTCCGCAATAAGCGCTCGCTCTGCGGACATCCCAATCGAGGGGGAGCTAGCTCCCTATGAAAACTATGTCTTTTTTCTCGCTTCAATCAACTTGAAGTTGACGATGCCCGCCCGAAACCGAAAGTTGGTAACCTTTTCTATCGTTAGATTGCTTTTGGTCACATTGTCCACTGGCCGCCGATTGAAATTTGACCCGATCATCCGCACTATTACCGGATTGACGAGTTTCATAATCAAGCCCATAATACGGTTGGTGCTGAAGTCGTGCTCGAGTATTGTTACCTTGCCACCTGGTTTGCACACCCGCTCAACTTCCATGATACCACGAACCTGGTCGGTAAGGGAGCAGAAGACTAAAGCTGCTACTACGGTATCGAAGGTGTTGTCCGCAAAGTCCAAGTTCTGCGCATCCATTTGCAGCAGGCGCACCTTCACCTTTTGCCTGCTGGCTCTATCCTTGGCGCGCTCCAGCATCCCCTCGCTGAAGTCAACAGCGGTTATCTCGGCATCGGCAGGATAGTAGTCAAAGCTGTTGCCGGTGCCAACCCCGATCTCCAGGATGTTAGTGCCTTCCACCGTGCCCCACAGGAGCTCCCGCCATTCCTTTAAGCGCAACAACCTATTCATAACAGCCATCAGGCGGTCATAGCGCCGAGAGGTTCTATTCCACCGCTTCTTAGCGGTTTTCGTAGCCTTGTCTTCGGTCGATATCGCAGCCTTGTCTCTAGTTGATATTGTAGCCTCGTCTCTGGTTGACATTTGCCACCTCCACATTCCGAACTAGGATAGGGCTTCCTTGATTCACTCAAACTCTTTTTGGGGAAATCGCCCCAGATATCTTAGTTCTCCTAAAATCTAGGATACTGGGGGGTTACTAGACAGGAATTAGAAGTTGCTGAGAAACTGCTGAGGGTTTTAGCCGCGCCACAAGTGTGCCGCATGAGCCGCTTTCGCCTGCCGTTGCCTGGATATATCCAGCCCAGTGGCGCTGGCTTGCGGTAGGCTCTCCAGGCATAGAGAGCAGCCAAGTAGGGATTATAGAAGAAGGTCGCCCGTAGCCCCATGATGAGGGCGGTTAGCACCAGGAAAAGGCGGATGCCGGCGTTAATCGTCACTACAGGCCAGAGTCCGTAAGCGAATGATTCCGCCATCGAAGCCTCCTGCCACGGCTCTTCAACCATACAGCCGCTGGGACTGATCATCACATGTCAGCTATATGCCCCCATGGCCCGTATCCCTATCTTATCATGGTCACTCTGAAATGTCAATCGTAATCAGACAGGAAGGCCTCTTGGCGGCAGTACAAAGATAGTCCATAGTAGCAGTGCGATACCCCCCATGGGTACTGGGAGCGTAGGGGGTAGGTAAA
>QIGA01000112.1 GCA_003229915.1 Chloroflexota bacterium | reverse complement strand
CCATATCTCCGAGACCCTGCGCAACTATCGGAGTTATTTGGAATCAACAGGTCCCAGAAAGCGGAATGAATAAACTCGGCTTTCACTGCCATCAAGTCGATATCATCGAGGAAGTGATAGTAGGCAATGGCCTCAACCGCGGCGAGTTCTACAACCTTCCTGTTGATGATCTCCCTGGGCTGAAACGGTTGATCGAGCATCACAAACTTGACTGGAGCATTCATTCTCCTTTGGCCCGACTTGACTGGTATCCGCAGCCTCCTACATGGTCCTTCCTTTGCGATGCGGATGGGGATAACAGGGAATTGACCATGAAGATGATTACCTTGACTATGGATCATGCTGCGGAATACGGGGCTGAGTATGTGGTGGTTCATTTCCCGTCACCGACATCGGATGCTTCGGGCGAGAGTGATGGCAAGATCGAAGCTATCGCCTGGAGGAGTTGCGAACGCCTGGCGGAACTCAGCTTCAAGAGGAATATCCCTATTCATATCGAGGGTGTGGGTCAGAGTAGCCTGATCAATGCCGGATTCCTGACTGCGGTGCTCAAGGAGTTCTCTCCTCTGCGCTATTGTTTCGACACCGCTCACGCGAGTTTGGCAGCTATCTATAACGGCTTTGACCCTTACGATTTTGAGGCGGAGCTTTTGCCGTATCTGGGGTCGATTCATCTGTGGAATACCCGCGGTTGGGACGACTATCTTGCCTTTCGACACATACCTGTTCATCCCAGCCAAAGCCCTGAGGATGGCTGGGTGGATATCGCCCGGGTGCTACAAGCGGTGGACTCCGAGGAGAATTCACTTTCCATTATCTTTGAAAACCTGCCCTCCTATCCTGAGGAGTTGGGAAACTACGACTATCGAGAAGGGGTAAAGTGGGTGAAGGAACTGCTAAGAACATCATCCTGACCGGTTTCTCGTATACCGGCAAAACGAAGGTTGGGCAAGAGGTGGCCAGGAGGCTGGGTCGGAGGTACGTCGATACCGACGAGGAGATCGTCCGCCACAGTGGCAAGCCAATCCCCGAGATTTTTGCCCAGGATGGCGAGAGCCGGTTTCGTGAGCTGGAGAGAGAAACGCTGGAGAAGGTGTGTCGGGAGAAAGAAGTGGTCGTCTCCACCGGTGGCGGTGCTTTTATTGCTGAAGCCAACCGTGATCTGATGCTGGCAGGCGGTGTGGTTGTCTGCCTTGAGGCAAAGCCGTCAACCATATATAAGCGGCTGCTGAAAGACGCTGAAGAGAGCCCGGAACAGGAGGTCCGGCCGCTGCTGGCTGGCCCAGATCCTCTGAAGCGCATCGAGGAGCTTAAGAGGTTCCGCCAACCCTTCTACGCCCTCTCGGATTGGACAGTGCACACCGACAACCTGACCGTCGAGGAGGCGGCGGAAGAAGTGATACGCGGCTGGAGCTATGGGGGAAGCGAAAAAAGGGAGCGGGTTCCTCTTCCTTCTATGCCCGATGGCAAGGAGTCCGATGCCCCATATTGTCAGGAGCAAGGTGCTGCCTGCGTGGTGACCACTGTCACCGAAAGCTACCCCGTCTTCGTTGGCTGGGGCCTCCTCGATCAGTTGGGAAGGCGGATGCGAAATGCCGGTCTTCAGGGCAGAGTCTATATTGTGAGCGACGATCGGGTATTTCCGCTCCACGGAGACAGGGTGAAGAAGGTTCTTGAAGAAGCCGGCTTCGCGGTTGATTCATTTGCGGTGCCCAACGGAGAGCGAAGCAAATCATTCGAGACAGCGGTCAGTATTTATGACTGGCTTGTAAAGCATCGCGTGGAGCGTAGCGATAGCATTGTAGCCCTGGGTGGGGGAGTGGTGGGAGACCTCGCGGGGTTTGCGGCATCCACCTTCCTTCGGGGGTTGCCTTTGGTTCAAGTTCCCACCAGCCTGGTAGGGATGGTGGATTCCGCGATCGGCGGGAAGGTGGGTATAAACCATCCCGAGGGCAAGAACCTGATTGGAGCGTTCTACCAGCCTCGGCTGGTTATTGCTGATATCCATACCCTGACTACGCTGCCGCGGCGGGAACTGGTTTCGGGATGGGCGGAGGTGATAAAGCATGCCATGATCCGCGATCCGCATCTGTTGAGGCTTCTGGAGGAACGATCTCAGCAGTTGCTTGGGCTGGAGGCAGAGGTTACAACTGAGGTAATTGCGCGTAGCGCTGCCATAAAAGCCAGGATAGTGAGCGAGGACGAGAAGGAGCGGGGGATACGGACTATCCTGAACTACGGTCACACTATAGCTCACGGGCTGGAGGCAGCCACACGCTACGGGCGACTTCTCCACGGAGAGGCAGTCGCTATTGGTATGATGGGGGCCGCTAGAATCAGCCAACTGCTGGGGCTGCTCTCCCAGGACGTTGTAGGGCGGCAACGAGATATCCTGGGAAGGTTCGACCTGTCTGTCACGTGCTCCGATGTCGATGTAGCAGGTATCCTACAGGCTCTGGAGCTTGACAAAAAGGTAAGAGGGGAAAAGGTGAGATGGGTTCTGCTCGCTGACATAGGACAGACGGTGATTCGTGATGATGTGCCCCAAGAAGTGGTGGAGGGTGTGATTCGGGAGCTTTTACTATGTGAAACGCATTAAATGGTCATGCATGAACCGTAATCAAGTACAAAATCCGAAGCACGAAATCCTAAACAATATCGAATGACCAAAGCTCAAATGGCTGAGGGGCGTTGGTACTCCCGTGGCGACGGATTGTTCGCTGTGGCAGGAGTCACGGTGCCACAAAGAGGGGCAACGCAGTCTCATTCTGGGCATGGCAAAAGGTGAGTTTTGAGCATAGGAATTAGTATTTAGAATC
>QIGA01000178.1 GCA_003229915.1 Chloroflexota bacterium | reverse complement strand
ATGCGCCATATCGCTATCCTCCCCTGTGTTGGGCAATCCCCTGCAACCTCCTGAACAGCGTACCGCAAGACAAACAATAACGTATCTTGCTCGATGATACAACCCCTCTTGCCTCACAGCGACGAATCGGTCGGTTTGCGATCATGGTTTCCCCTGCCGGAGAATCCATCACAAAGTGGGCATAGGGTGATCGAGATGACAACTCTTGCTGCTCCGAGCGGGCTTGACAGCTAGGGTGGCGGATATATTTGCCAAGTTTTCGAACATCATCCCAGGTTAAGGCTGCGAGCCAGTCTCAGGCCAACCTCCAGATCGCGCAAGCTGATCCATGCTGATATTCTAGCCAGCTCCTGCTTTCGATCATCGCCCCCAGCCATGTATCGCACTGCACCGTGCGCTCACAGGTTTTGCGCGTGATGTGGAGAAGGAGCGACGCTATTGGATTCTGTAGAACTCCTCGTCGAACCCTGGTTTGTCCAGGTATTTCCCCATGAGGGTCTCCGGGATTCTCTCCATCTGTTCAATGAAGTCGTCAGGCAGTTCGATTCCAAGTCCCGCATATGCTTCGAGGAGATCCTTCTTGCTGGGTGGGCAGCCCTTTATTCTCACGCAATGATTGATCAACGTGTTTGCGCCATTTCGCTTCACCTGACATTGACCAACAAGCAGGGTATGTTTGTGCGTTCCCGTGGGTTCATGGATTTTGCCATGCAGTATCTCTATGTCGTCGAGAGGTCTATCATTGTTCTTCGCCAGCAAAATGCCCGAAATTACGTAGCTGATGAAATCCGCGCAGTATGTGCACATAGTCTTATCCACCGGCGGGTACGTCAGGCCTCTTATCCCCGCCCGTTCAAAGAATAGTGGCAGGTCGCCCGATTCATTTTGTTCGAATTCCCACCTGTGCGGTTTCAACGCTGTTCTTATATCGATTTCACCCCTGACATTTGTATCGGTCAGATCAGCCGGCCGGCCATGGTTCCTGGCTGCCATGACTATATGTGGGATGGTTTGGGGAGCAATACCCAAAACTGTTGCCCCTACCTTATCAGCGGAGATAAGGTCCTTCGAGGCGATGATAATATTCGATCGTTGCGCTCTGCCGGTTATGAGGGGCCCTCTCTCCAGGGTATAGATGCCATCTATGATGGTAAGAGATGGCGAGAGCACGCCTGGCAGCTTGGCAATGTGGTAGTTCAGATCGCAATCCTGGTCTGGATTGTGGCACATCTTTCTGGAGGGAATACCGAGCGCGCCTTTCAGATTCTTAATCCCGAGAGAAACCATGGTCTGAGAATGGGTTTTGAGCACCGGCATATTGATAATATAGTCAGCATCAAGGATATCGCTGTTGACCGATAGCGTCACGTCACCAGCAGTGATCTTAGCGAACGAGCTTCTCAACGCATCAACTATCTTTACGCCATAGCGTTGTGCGAGAACGTCAAGTCCCATGCCTTTGGCCACGAGTTGAAGCATTGGTTCGGATTCCCTTCTGATTTCAATGGCACCTTCCAGTATGGTGATATCTTTCACCCCATGCTCTTTCAAAAGGATCACGATATCCTCAACCAATCGCGCCGTTGTCAAGACGCCGTACTTGGGGAAATTTACCTCTTTGTACCACTGGCAGAAGTTGGGCTTGATGAAGACCCTCGAATCGCGGGAGATGTCTCCCAGGCCTCCCGCCAAATCCACCGCATTCTCAGCGATTCAAGGGGCTTTTCATAGCTCACAACCGCAACATCATGCATCACGCTTCGCATCCTTGTCTCCACTTGGAAGGTTCTGTTCTATGGAGGGCTTTCCGGTACCAGCCCCTGTATTTATGTTAGGTGGACTGTTCGCCTGCTGTCAAGTCCCTCAGACGGGCCCATAATCCGTGGATTGATTTTGGGCATCGTAGGGTGGGTAAAATGAAATGGCACCCACCACCCCAAATGTACAACTGAACGGTGGGTTTCATTACGCTGCACCCACTTTACTTCCTGGGCGTTCCGCGGAACGCCCCTACTGAAGCTGAACGAGGTGTTTTCACAGGAGCAATAAAGTATAATCCTTTTGCGCTGAGCAGAGCCGAAGGGCTCACCACGAACGGCATCAGGTGCATCAACCGGTAGCGTCGTGACTCCTGTCACGACGAGGATTCGTTGCTACATGAGTGGCAACGCTACGTTTGTCGGAGGTTTTGCCATGATTCGTCGGCAGCCAATAGCCAAATAAGGGTCTGACTTCAGAGTCTTATCCACGGATTAAGAACGGGCCGAAAACATGTCCCTGCTCCGTATCCGGAGGCGAGTTGTCACAGTTCTCCTGGTTGTGCTAAAATCCGTTCTACTGGACGGCTGCCAGTCCAAGGTGAAGGATGGCGTGTGTGGCTGAGCAAAAGACGCGTGTATTACTGGGCAAGATCGGGCTTGACGGCCATGACAGAGGGATAAGGATGATCGCCACATGGCTGTCCCAAGCTGGTATGGAGGTTGTCTACCTGGGCACTCACCAGACGGCAGAGCGCATGGCACGCGCAGCCATAGAGGAGGATGTGGATGTCGTCGGGCTTAGCTTCCAGGGGGCGGACCATATTCCCTTGGTCAGGATGATGGCCGATCAGATAAGGGCCCATGGCCTGGAAGACAGGCTGCTGGTCATCGGCGGCAATATCCCCCGCCGCGACATCAGCACGCTCAAGGGGATGGGGGTTGACGAGGTGTTCCCCAGCGCTACCCCGATGAGCGTATCTGTGACCTACATCAAAGAGAACGCTCGCCAGAGGAGGAAATGAGGTGGTGAGGCAAATGGGGCAGAAGGGAAGAAGTAGCTACTTCGAGAGGGCAGAGAGGCAGGAGACCTGGTCGGGTATTCCGGTAAAGGCGGTATATACTCCCAATGATGTTACGGACGTCAAGTATGCCCAGCGGATTGGCGATCCTGGTCACTACCCGTTCACCAGAGGCATCTATGGGGACATGTACCGGGGCCGACTGTGGAGCCGACGCCAGATCACCGGCTGCTCCACCCCCAAGCTGACCAATGAGCGGCTGAGGTATCTTATCAGCCAGGGGGAGAACGCTATCAATGTCATCTGCGATCAGCCCACACAGATCCAAATCGACTCTGACCATCCTTGGGCTGAGGGCAGCGTGGGCCGCGCGGGCGTCCCCATCAATACCATGCAGGATGTGTGGGCTATCATGGACGGGATACGTCTGGACGAGACCAGCACTATGCTCACCGCGCATTCGCCCATCACCTTCCCCTCTTATCTGCTGCTAGCCGACCGACAGGGCATCGCCTACTCGGAACTCAGAGTGAGCGGAGTGATCACCCCGCCGACGGTCTCGGCGCCGGTGTGCCTGTACGGCGGCCGTCTAGCTGCCGACCAACAGGGCATCCCCTGGACTGCGGTCGGCTCACAGGACGGCAGCGATCTTCTATCAGCGGTGCAGCAGAAGCGAATGAAAGAATTCGCGGATAAGCTGGAGTTCATGGTCAAGAACTGTGACAAAATGTACCCGGCGAATTTCAATGGTTACATCATCAGAGAGACGGGGGTTGGCGCTGCCGAGGAGGTAGCCTGGGAGTTCGCCAGAGCGTTCGAGGCTTTTGACATGCTCACCAAGCGAGGGGTGGACATCGACCAGATAGCTCCCAAGGTGAGCTTCACTTTCAGCGCTATGATCGACCTCTTTGAGGAGATAGTCAAGTTCCGAGTAGCGAGAAAGGTGTGGGCGCGTAATCTGAAGGAGCGATTTGGAGCCACAGCCCCGCGCTCGCTGCAGCTCAAGTTCCATGTCAACACAGCAGGGGTTATGATGGAGCGGCAGCAGCCGGTTATCAACATCGTGCGCGCCGCCTACGGCGCGCTGGCAGCGGTGCTTGGGGGCACCCAGTCCCTCCAAGTGGCGGGGTACGACGAGGCCATCGCCATCCCGACTGAGGAGGCGGCCACCATCGCGCTGAGGACACAGCAGATACTGGCCTACGAGACCGGGGTCGCGACCGTGGCTGATCCCCTGGGGGGCTCCTATTATGTGGAGAGCCTAACTGAGAAGATGGACGAGGACGTACAGAAGATCATCGATACCATAGAGGGGATGGGCGGGATGACGGCGGCCGTGACCAGCGGCTACATAGACCGCGAGATGGAGAGGGCCTGGCTCAAGTACCAGCAAGAGGTCGAGGACAAGAAACGCATTATCGTCGGCGTCAACGAATTCACCATCCCTGAGGAGGAGGACGTTGACGTGGAAGCCTACCACCACCAGGTGGACTTCGACTTGGTGAGTCGCTACATGGATGATCTCAAGGAGCTGAAGAGGACCCGCTCTCAGACCAAGGGCAGGAAGGCATTGGAGAACCTGCGCCGTGCCGTTGAGGCCGGTGATCCCGAGATCCTCCGTTTCGAGATGGAGTGCTGCAAGGCTAACTGCACCACCGGCGAGGTCGCCGGGGTGAAAAGGTTGGGCGTGGGCCTCGCCTACGACCCAATGGGCGTGCTCGAATACCCCTTCGATTAGCACTAAATCCGCCCTCTG
>QIGA01000228.1 GCA_003229915.1 Chloroflexota bacterium | reverse complement strand
TCGGGGATTTCTCTCTCAGGGCGTCCCGGCGCCCCTTTTCGTCTGGGCGGGCCTCTGGAGCCAGCCATGCCGCGCGAGCTTACCATAGATGAGATCCACCAGATTGTGGAGGCATATGGCGATGGGGCGCGAAGGGCGCGTGAGGCCGGCTTCGACGCTGTTGAGGTAATAGCCAGCGCGGGTTATGTAATAGCCCAGTTCCTGTCCCCGCTGACAAACAAGCGGATAGACGAGTACGGCGGCAGCCTGGAGAACCGGATGCGTTTCACTCTCGAGATAATCGAGAATATGAAGAAGAAGGCGGGGGCCGATTTCATCTATACCTGCCGCCTCAGTGGCGCCGATTTGCTCGAAGGCGGGTATACCGTTGAGGATACGGCAAGGATGGCTCAGTTATTGGAGAAGGCTGGTATCCATGAGATCGATGTAATGTCCGGCTGGCATAACGCCCAGGTTCCAATCATACAGATGGATGTTCCTCAGGGGGCTTGGGCTTATATGGCCGCAGCCGTCAAGATGGCGGTGGATATTCCCGTGGCTGCCGGCACTCAAATCCAGGATGTCCTTGTCGCTGAGAGGGTGCTTGCTGAGGGCAAGGTGGATATGGTCATGGCTCGGGCACTGCTGGCCGACCCGGAGTTGCCCAACAAGGCAAAGCAGGGGAGGCTAGACGATATCAGGCCGTGTATGAACTGCTGTCGCTGTATTGAGAGTGCGGATGCACCACCCATTTACTGTAGCGTCAATGCCAGGCTGAGTCGCGAATATGAGTACCCTGCCGAAGCTCCCACGGCGGAGAGCAAGCGCGTGCTCGTAATCGGCGGCGGGCCGGCCGGTATGGAGGCGGCCAGAATAGCGAGCCTCAGAGGGCATAGGGTGACGCTCTGCGAGCGGAGCCCCAGGCTCGGCGGACGCTTGATTCAGGCTTCCATAGCTAACAAGCGAATAGGGAAGGTTGTCAGGTATCTGGATAGGCAGATAAGGAAGCTTCCCATTGAACTGAGGTTGAACACCGAGGCAACCCCTGCCCTTCTCGACGAAACCAAACCAGACGTGGTCGTTCTGGCCGCGGGGGGTATGCCTCCGGCCCTGGAGGTGCCCGGTGGCGGTGGCGCCAATGTGCTCGACCTTCACGACATGAGAAAGCTCTTCTTTCCCCAGATCAAGCGGGTCGCCATAGTAGGTGGCGGCTTTGTCGCTTGCCAGCTTGCGGTGACCCTGGCAGGCCGGGGGAAGGAGGTCTCTATCATAGAGGAATCCCAGCGCATCGGGGCCGACGTTGGCGTAGTTCACAGGTGGGGCTGGATGAAGCAGTTGAGGGAGGCCGGGGCCAGGCTGGAGACCGAGGCCAGTGTGGTGGAGATCAGGGACAAAGGCGTGATGATAAGCCGGGCCGGTTCAACGGACTTCATCGAAGCGGATGTGGTCGTTTTGGCCGGTGTGCTCAAGCCGAACACCAAACTGGCTGAGGAGCTTTCAGGTAAGGGCTTCGTTGTTTATCCTATCGGCGACTGCGCCCATCCTGGCAAGCTTCTGGAGGCCACCGCATCCGGGTTTCTCGCAGGTCAGCGGATCTAGGAATCTCTCAGGCTACCAGGCCAGCCATCCCCCATCGACAGCTATGGTGTCGCCGGTGACGAAGCTCGATGCTTCGGAGGCCAGAAAAACCACCGCTCCTGCCAACTCGCCGGGTTCGCCGCCCCTGCGCATCGGGATCTTGCTGAGGTTGAACTGAAGAATCTTCTCGTCGGACTCGATATCCCGCTTGGTCATTTCGGTTTTGATGTATGACGGGGCGATGGCGTTTACCCTCACGTTGTGCCTGGCCCACTCCACTGCCAGGGCCCTGGTGAGCTGGACTATGGCCCCTTTGCTCGCTATGTAGGGCGATAGATTCATGAAGCCGGTAAGCCCGAACACTGAGACCATGTTTATGACGCTGCCCGATTTCCTCTCCACCATGCCTTTTCCTATGGCCTGACAGCAGTAGAAGCACCCCTTGAGGTTGGTGTTGAACACGGCGTCCCATTCTTCCTCGGTCAGCTTCAGGAATGGCTTCACTATGTTGATACCGGCATTGTTCACCAGGATGTCTACCTTCCCGAAGGTTTTTAGCGCCTCCGCTGCCATGGATTCGACCTCCTCCCTTCGAGCGACATCTGTCACGATGGGCAGCGCCTTACCCCCGCCGGCCCGGATTTCCGAGGCAACCTTCTCCAGAGGTTCTTGCCTGCGGCCGCACAGCACCAGTGAAGCCCCTGCCTCCGCCAGTGCTTTGGCGGCAGCCTCCCCCAGGCCGGTTCCCCCGCCGGTGACGACGGCCACTTTTCCTGTGAGGTCGAACATCTTCATCTTCTATCTTCCCTTGAACCTGGGCTTGCGCTTCTCCATGAAAGCTCTGCGGCCTTCCTTGAGGTCCTCCATCAGCAGAAGGCCGGGGCTCAGTAGTTCCTCCCAGCGGTAGTCGTCGTCGCAGCCCCGGTGAAGCATCCTCTTTATCGTGCGGACGGCTGGAACGGGGTATGAGGCGATGCTCTGGGCCAGGCTCTCAACCTCATGATAGAGCTTATCGTGGGCGACAACCTTGGCGACTATTCCCCAGTCTTCCGCCTTTGGCGCATCGATGGTCTCCCCGGAGAGCAGCAGGTAACCGAGCCTCCCTCTTCCCAGCACGTCTCTTCCTCTTCCGAGGGTGATGACGTGAACCGCTCCCAGCTTTACCCCCTGAAGACCGAACTGGGCCCTATCCGAGGCAATGGCGATGTCGCCCACTATGGCGATCTTGCACCCGTATCCGTACGCATAGCCGTTGACGGCTGCGATTACGGGCTGCGGGATGTTCTCAATGCGGCGAAACATACGGGCGTCTGTTTTGATGAACTCCGTTGACTCGCTTAAATCCTCGAATTCCAGCTCCTCGAAATCAACCCCGGCGCTGAAAGCTCGGTCCCCTGCGCCGGTGATGATGACGACCCTTATATCCTCGTCAACCTCCACCAGCGACAGGGCGTGGTCGATCTCCTGGAACATCTTCATGTTGCAGGCATTGAGCTTGTCGGGGCGGTTCATGGTTATCGTGGCCACGTGGTCTTTGGCATCGAGGAGAATTGTCTCGTAGGGCGGGTGGCATGGGTTTTGCTTGGCTGGCCCTCGGCGGCGATAAGGCCCGGGCTGATCGCTCATAGCTTTCACCTATCTCCAGTTTCGGTGTTCGAGGTCGATTATATCCACGGTTAGAATGAGCGTCAAGCTAAAAAACATCGAGGGCGTTTAATTGGATGTCCCTATAATCGGTGGGTAATTAGAGCGGGTAGGTTGGCCGACGTCGGCCAGCCTACCCCGATGCGTTCTAGCATCGTAGGGTGGGTGGAATGAAATGGAACCCACCACCCCAAATGCACAACTGAACGGTGGGTTTCGCTACGCTGCACCCACCCTACTC
>QIGA01000048.1 GCA_003229915.1 Chloroflexota bacterium | reverse complement strand
CCTTTCCAAATACACGTGCCAATACAGTTTCATTCTTCGTGGTGCCCATGTAAATGGGCATGATGGATTGTCACGAAAATAAATGTTGATGGTTTCTAGGGGTTAGGTTGGCCGACGTCGGCCAACCTAACCCTGATGTATGCAGCGTTCCATAAGTAGTAACACAGTCCGGTGGCCGATATCAACTAAGTTCAAAGAGGTTCAGCTCTTCATCTGCGAGGGGTATGACTAATCCACAGTATCTGCACCGCCATACCCATTCGTCACCCCACTTACCACAGTAGACAGCGAATTGGCCACAGCTCTGGCACCGTCTAAGTCGCTTTGGCGGTGGCATTTTCCTCCCAACTCGATTTCTTGCGGTAATTCTCCAGGCTCGTATGATACCACAGGAGGTTTGCAGCGCAAACTTCAACAATGGCTCTTGGGCGCAGTCCGAATTGGAGAAGCCAGGGGCGAATGGAATCGAGCTTGCGCAGCAGGCGATTGCCAGCTATAATCGAGGCCGTGGCTGCATTGAGAACGCACTACTGCGGAGAGTTGCGCGAGGAGCACGTTGGCCAGATAGTGACCATCGCTGGATGGGTCAATCGGCGGCGCGACCACGGAGGTTTGACATTTATTGACTTGCGTGACCGCGAGGGCATCTCCCAAACGGTGTTTAATCCCGAGGTATCGGCCGAAGCTCATTCGATTGCTGTCGAGCTACGAAATGAATATGTGATCAAGGTGAAGGGAAGGGTCGCCTTGCGTCCTCCAGGTACCGAGAATAAGAACCTGTCGACAGGTTACGTCGAGCTTATTGCCGACGAGGTGGAGATACTCAACAGGGCGAAGACGCCGCCATTTTACATAAATGAAGAGGTTGAAGTGGAGGAGCCGCTTCGCCTCAAGTATCGCTACCTTGACCTGAGGCGCGAGCGGATGCAACGCAATATGACCCTGCGCCACCGTGTGGTCAAGTTCATGCGTGACTTCCTCGATGCGAAGGGGTTTATCGAGATCGAGACCCCTGTTCTGATCAAGAGCACCCCGGAGGGGGCGCGGGATTACCTGGTGCCCAGCCGGATTCACGAGGGCAAGTTCTATGCCTTGCCTCAGTCGCCACAGCAGCTAAAGCAGTTGCTCATGGTGGCTGGCTATGACAAGTACTTTCAGATCGCTCGCTGCTTCAGGGACGAGGACCCGAGGGCTGATCGCCAGCCTGAGTTCACCCAGCTTGACCTTGAGATGAGCTTTGTGGATGAGGACGACATACTCAATCTGACGGAGGAGCTTTTCACCTCGCTGGTGGAGACAGTAACGCCTCAGTTTAAGATAGTCAAACCTTTTCCCAGGCTATCCTATGAGGACGTAATGGAGAAGTATGGCAGCGACAAGCCTGATCTGAGGTTTGGACTACACCTCGCCGACCTCTCGGATGTTTTCGCCAGCACCGAATTCTCTGTCTTTCGTTCGGTTCTCGGTGATGGAGGTAAGGTCAAAGGATTAACCGCCCCGGACTGCGCGGGTTACTCTCGCAGCCAGTTGGCTGAGTTGACGGAATTTGTCCGCAGTCGTGGAGCCAAAGGGCTGGTAACAATGGCACTCGATGGAGCGCCTGGGGATGCGCTCACTGGCATAACCTTGGACGACGTTCGCTCTATAGTTGCCAAGTTCCTGACTGTGGATCAGATAGTGGAAATCGCCAACCGGCTAGGAGCTAAGAGGGGCGATCTGCTGCTAATAGTCGCAGACAAGCCAAAGGTCGTTGATGTTGTCTTGAGCAACTTGCGCTCGGAGATGGGACTGCGTCTCGGCCTTGTTGACCCCAATCTCTTGGCTTTCGCATTCATACAGGATTACCCGTTATTTGAACTGAACGATGAAGGGCACTGGGATTCAATGCATCATCCCTTCACTGCTCCCAGAGGGGAAGATATACCTTTGCTCGACACCAACCCAGGGAAGGTACGTGCCAGGCACTATGATTTTGTGTGCAATGGTTCCGAGCTCTCCAGTGGCTCGATCAGGATCCATAACCGTGAGCTCCAGGAGAAGGTATTCCAGACCCTGGGTTACACTAAAGAGGAGACTGAGGAGCGGTTCGGTCATCTGCTGGAGGCTTTCGAGTGTGGTGCTCCTCCTCATGGCGGTATCGCTCCGGGAATCGACCGTTTGCTAATGCTGCTTGCTGGTGAAGAGAATATCCGGGAGGTTATTGCTTTCCCCAAGACTCAGGGTGCTGTAGACCTCATGTTGGATTCCCCTTCCCCTGTTTCCCCGGATCAGCTTCGCGAGTTGCGCCTCAAGCTCAGCGAGGACTGATTCGCATTAAGGCTGAATGATACCCAGAGTTCACTCTATTCTAATCGAATAATGAGGCTGGAGAGATAGCGGTAATAATCATTTCTTTCTTTGTGGACAGTGTGGATATGTGAAAAGTAGCTTCAGACAACCCGGCTCCCAAATCGTGAGATTTGTTGAAAGAGACTGGAGCGCGCTTTCACCATCCTTTCCGCAAATTCATTATCGCTCATTTGATTGGCTATGTCATCCAGCCTCTGGAGGGTTACCCCAGGATGCAAGCAGCTCTCAACCTGGGGCAATGACTTCAGTTTTTCATAGGGTGTCATTACCTCCTGGTAGGGATAAGTCTTCTTCACCTTTCCTCTATGGTCGATAATCGATACAGGGAAGAAACATGGCCTATGAAAGTTGACGTAGGGATTGAGGAAGTCTCTGTTGTACCTGTTGATCAATGTGGCGCCACGCTTGCGGGATATGGGCATATCCCAGTTGCTTGCGCACCACAGAGCCATTCTTGGTCTCCACCAGCCCGTTATCATTCGTGTGGCGAGCTCTGCATTTGGTGAAGCGGATCAATAGCTTGTTCAAGAGTTCAGCCACCATCCTGTTTATGAACTCGGACCCATTGTCAGAATGGAAGCCTCTGATGACAAAGGGAAACCCTGCCAGCGTGCTTTCCAGCACCGGCACCAGGTAAGCCTCGGATATCCTCTCCACAGAGGCCACAATTTCCCACTGGGTGACCTCGTCCACGGCATTGATATGATACACCCCCTTCTCTCCATTTAAGTCCC
>QIGA01000142.1 GCA_003229915.1 Chloroflexota bacterium | reverse complement strand
GGCGGGGTAGTCCTGACAGGCCTCGGCCCTAGGATTCTGCTGACCGAGGTCTTGTAGGCCGCTACTGCAACCTCCCAGACGGCCAGACATCCAGGCTCCTGAGCGTCGAGCCATCACCGCGCCTTCAGATCGCTGGTCTCGCATTCTGGCGCGTCTGAGAAGTAGGGGCACAGCGCGCTGTGCCCCTACCTGTATTCGCTCGCGAACCATCACGCCGATTTCTATCAGCATGATAGTTTCCTGCTTCCGCGGGAAACTAAACGGCACCTGCCTCAGATGGATTATCACCCGCAGGGTGGGCTTCTTGAATCTGGACTCACGGATTAGGGTCCCAGCCCTCTTCGACTTGACGGCGGGGGAAGAACTGCGTATTATTCGACTCAAAGCGTTTTCTGATAGGAGGCTAATGGAAGATAGAGTGGCGATCTTCATCGATGGGAGCAACCTGTATCACGCTCTGCGTTCTAACTACAATCGCTATGATCTCAAGTTCGCGGATTTCATCAAGAAGCTCTGCGGACCGCGGCGCCTGTTTCGAGCCTACTACTACAATGTCCTGCAAGACCCAAGCCAGCGGGCTGATGCCCACCGCGAGCAGCAGGAGTTCCTCAGCATCCTTTATGAAACGCCGTACTTAGAGGTACGGCTGGGGGGCACCAAACTGGCGCAGGGTGTACCAGTGGAGAAGGGCATCGATGTTATGCTGGTAACAGACCTGCTGAATCTCGCCTGGGACGACCTGTACGACGTGGCAGTGCTGGTGAGCGGGGACTCGGATTTTGCCTATGCGCTGCAAGCGGTGAAGAACCTGGGCAAATATGTCGAAGTGGCGTACTTTGAAAGCAATGTATCCCGGGACATCCTGGGGGTGGCCGATGACAAGCACCTGCTGGACCGAAACTTTCTCAAGGAATTGTGGGCGCGCAAGCGTCCACCCAGACGCAGAGTGAAACGGCCAAACATGCCGATGGGCAGGGGTGGCAACACCCAAGTATAGAAATAAAGCTCGCCTTGAAAAGCGGTAACGCCTTGTCCTGGCAACGCGCCCTGGTTGGCATTGCTTCCCCAACCCTGCTCCGCCAATCCCCGGCAATCGCCCCCTGAAATTGACAAGCAAGCGGCCTTGGGGGTATCATTCCTTCGGGTTTTTAGTGCCGCTCTACGTTACGTCGACACGCAAAAAGGAGGTTGAAAGTGCCCTATAACGCCGTGATCCTCGAAAAGGAGGATATGCTAGCAACTATAACCTTAAACAGACCTGATGTGAATAACGCCTTCGATCGCCCCATGATGGGGGAGATCGATGATGCGATCAATGACGTTAGTCAGGACCCAAACATCAGGGTGGTGATACTGACCGGGGCAGGAAAGGCCTTCTGTGCCGGTGGTGATGTCAGCATGCTCATGACGCTCATCTCGTCCGGAGCGGAGTGGGTCAGGACGACTGCCGGTGATGTGGTTCGAAGAACGGGCACTGCGCCTACAACAGTGCTCAAAATACGGAGCATGACGAAGCCAGTTATCGCTGCGGTGAACGGTATAGCCGCCGGTGGCGGCATGGGACTTGCTCTGGCATGCGATATGCGGATTATCTCCGATAAGGCTCGCTTCAGCACGGTCTTCATCAAGCGGGGTGTTATACCCGATTGTGCTGTTACTTACAATCTGCCTCGTCTTGTCGGAATAGCAAAGTCTTGTGAACTGGTGCTTACCGGGAGCGTCATTAATGCCCAGGAGGCTGAGCGAATCGGCCTGGTGAACAGGGTTGTGCCCCATGATGAGCTGATGAAAGCGACCAAGGAGTTAGCGGGCGAGATAGCCAAGAACCCGCCGCTGGCGGTGGGAATGGCCAAGGCTATGCTCTACAGGGGTATGCTTGCGCAAGATATCGGGTCTCATATGGACTTCGAGAACTATACGCAGAATATGCTCATGGCCACCAAAGACTTCAAAGAGGGGGTCGACTCCTTTATGGAGAAGCGTGAGCCGGTGTTCAGGGGGGAGTAGCCAAGCCTGATTTGGCCCTCCCCCAGCAGTCGAAATCCAGCGTAGCGAAAGGGGTAGCGATTGGCGTACGAGACGGTTATCTATGAGAAAGAGGGCGTGGTGGCGATCATGACCCTGAACCGGCCTGAGGTCAAGAATGCGTTTGACCGCACAATGATGACAGAGATGGACGCCGTTCTGACTGAGGTGGCCAAAGACGTGGAGGCCCGGGCGCTCATAATCACCGGCGCCGGCAAAGCGTTCTGTTCCGGTGCCGACATCGCTTACCTGATGTCAGTGGGTGCGGAGCACACTCTCCACCAGACAACCATGGAGGAGATGATACGCGGAGATGGCAATGTGCTTACCACAGTGCTGAAGATCAGACACCTGCCCAAGCCGGTCATCGCCGCTGTGAACGGTGTGGCCGCCGGCGGCGGCCTCGCTATTGCCCTCGCCTGTGACATCAGGCTGGCGTCTGAGGCAGCCCGCTTCAACATGATTTTCACCAAGAGGGGGGTCATTCCTGAGTCAGGCTCCACCTACACGCTGCCCCGTCTGATAGGGACCGCTCGCGCCCTGGAACTGGTGTTTACCGCGGATACCGCCGATGCCGCTGAAGCGGATCGAATAGGTCTGGTAAACAGGGTTTACCCCGCTGACCAGTTAATGACCGCAGCTAAGGAAATGGCGGCAAAGATCGTCCAGAACTCTCCCATAGCTCTGGGATTCGCCAAGGCAGCCATATACAAGGGCATTGCGCCGCGCAGATGGACTACGAAGCGTATGTCGAGAACGTCCTGTTCGGGACCGAGGACTTCCAGGAGGGCATAAAGTCGTTCATCGAGGGAAGGCCACCGCAGTTCAAGGGCAAGTAGCCAGCCGATTGTAGCGGCGTGACAGGAGTCACGGCGCAGGATTCGATGCCACGGAGTGGCAACGCTTCTCCGGGGCATTTGAGCTTAGGAGGAAATAGATGGCCGTCGAAGGGCTGATCTTCACCAAAGAGGAAGGGATCGCCACCATCACCTTTAACCGTCCCGAAAGGCTGAACGCGGTCA
>QIGA01000060.1 GCA_003229915.1 Chloroflexota bacterium | reverse complement strand
GCCCACATACCTGCTGGACATCGTCCCGAAGGCCCTGGATGATCAGGATATCAAGAAAGGGCTGACAAAGGAGTCTCCTGGGTTCAGAAACAAGCTTGCCAGAATGGGGATACAGGCTACTCAGGGAGCAAGGCCCCCGGCGATGTTTATCACAGATGATGCCAGGCTCATCACCCCCGGTAACTTCGAGGACCATATGCAGTGGCTGTCTGAGGTTGACTGGATTATTGAGGGGGTGGTCGAGGATCTGGAGATAAAGAAAGAACTGCTGCGAAAAGTTGAACAACACATAGAGCACGGCACCATTGTGAGCACCAATACATCAGGGCTGTCGATTGAGAGGATATCGGAAGAGCTATCGGAGGACACCAGGGCGCACTTCCTGGGAACGCACTTCTTCAATCCACCGAGACATATGAAGCTCCTTGAGATCATACCTGGAAGGTCTACCGACAAAGACCTGCTATCATTCATGGCAGATTTCGGTGAGCGGCGGCTGGGCAAGAGCGTTGTCTTCGCCAAAGACACGCCTAACTTTATAGCCAACAGAATTGGCGCCCATGCCGTGATAGGCGCCATGAAAACCATGGTGGAGGACGGCTACACCATTGAGGAGGTGGATGCCATAACCGGGCCTCCTATGGGCAGGCCGAAGAGCGCTTCCTTCAGAACGTCGGATATGGTGGGGCTGGATACCTTTGTCAAGGTGGCTCAGAATGTATCCGAGAATATCGAGGATGAGCAGGAGAAGCAGGACTTCGCTGTTCCTCAGTTCGTGGATCGGATGGTGCAGTCCGGTCTTCTGGGCGACAAGACGCAAAAGGGGTTCTATCAGAAGGTGCTGGCCCCCGAAGGCTCGCAGATATTGGCCTTGGATTACAACACTATGGATTACGTCCCTCGGAGGAAAGTTGAGTTCCCCATCATGGACGAACTGAGGAAGGCCGCCGATCCGGCTACAAGTTTGCGGACGCTGGTGTATTCGGAGGACAGGGCCGGACTTTTTGCCTGGAAAACGCTGAAGAGGATGCTGCTCTACAGTGCTGCCAAGGTCCCTGAGATCGCTGATGATATTTTAAGCGTAGATCAGGCTATGAGATGGGGATTCAACTGGGAGCTTGGCCCCTTTGAGACCTGGGATGCCATCGGTCTCAAGAGATCCGTGGAGAGGATGGAAAAAGAGGGGGAAAAGATACCGGGGAACATTGAGCGCATGCTCCAGTCGGGAAGGGAACGGTTCTATCAGAAACGGGATAGCAAGAGCTACTATTACGACATGGTGAAAACGGAGTATGTGGAGATCGAGGTTAAGCCGCGGATCATCGTCCTCCCTTCGTTGAAGGAACGAACGAAGCTTATCAAGTCCAATGCCGGAGCAAGCCTGATCGACATGGGGGATGGTGTTGCCTGCCTGGAGTTCCATTCCTTGAACAACGCCATTGACCCCGATCTTATTCAGATGGTGTTGGACAGCGTGGCAGAGGTAGAGGAGAACTTCGAAGGACTTGTTATCGGCAATCAGGGTGTTAACTTCTGTGCGGGGGCTGATCTGAAGAGTGTTCTGCCTGCCGCCCAGAACAAGCTGTGGGATGATCTGGAACAGGCGCTGCGCGATTTTCAACGGGCGTGCATGCGAGTGAAGTATTGCCAGAAGCCAGTTGTGGCGGCGCCTTTCCGTATGGCGCTGGGTGGAGGGTGCGAGGTATGTCTGGCGGCAAGCATAGTGAGAGCCCATGTGGAGTGCTACATGGGGCTGGTCGAGGTGGGTGTGGGGGTGATTCCCGCGGGAGGTGGCACCAAAGAGATGCTGCTCAGGGCCACGGACTGGGTGCCAGCGAGTATTCCCAGCGCCGTCCCCGGTGGGGGCAAGCCTGACCTGCTCCCCTATGTGGCTCGGGTCTTCGAGACCATCGCCATGGCCAAGGTGTCATCCTGCGCCCAGGAGGCTAAAGAATTGGGATACCTGACGCCGTATGACAGGGTTACCATGAACTGGGATCACCTCCTGTATGACGCCAAACAGTCGGTGCTTTCCCTGGCCGGAGAGAGTTACCGCCCGCCCAGGCCGAGAGATGAGGTCAGGGTAACGGGCAGGACCGGGATGGGGCTGCTGGAGCTCCTGGTATATCTCTTGAGGCAGGGCCTGTACATAACCGACCACGATGCCCTGATTGCAAAGAAGCTGGCCTATGTACTCACCGGTGGCGATGTGGATCAGAATACCCTGGTGACGGAGGAATACCTGCTGGAGCTGGAAAGGGAGGCATTCATGTCACTGTGCGGTGAGGAGAAGACCCAGGCCAGGATGAAACACATGCTTGAAACCGGCAAACCGTTGAGGAACTAGTCCCGACGGTAAGGAGATAATAGAATGAGGGAAGCGGTAGTTGTATCAGCAGTGAGGACAGCCATAGCAAGGGCGATGACAGGCTCCTTCAAGAGTACGCGGCCTGAGCATACAGCTACAGAGGTGGTCAAGGAAGCGGTCAGAAGGGCAAAAGGCCTGAACCCCCAGGAGATTGATGACCTGGTCATAGGATGCGCCTTCCCTGAGGCGGAGATGGGCATGAACCTTGGCAGAGTGATCGCCCTTAAGGCGGGGCTATCCTCTCAGGTGCCGGGGATGACGCTGAACAGGTATTGCGCCTCCGGCCTCGAAGCCATTGCGATCGCGTCGCAGAGGATAATGTGTGGTTTCGCCGATGTGATAGTTGCGGCGGGAGCGGAACACATGACCCTGGTGCCTATGGGCGGGAACAAGCCGCTACCCGACCCCGACTTGATAGAGGATCTGCCGGAGGCGTATATAACCATGGGCCTCACCGCGGAAAATGTGGCCCAAAGATTCAACAT
>QIGA01000020.1 GCA_003229915.1 Chloroflexota bacterium | reverse complement strand
GGTTCGTTGCCATAGGAGTGGCAACGCTACGCTTGCCGAAGGTCTCGCCATGATTCGTCGGCAGGCGATATCCGAATAAGGGTCTGACTTCGGAGTCTTATTCACGGATGATGTCTTCTATTTGCTTCTGGTATCGCAGTTGCCGTAGCTCAATAAAGGCTGGGCGGAACCAGCGCTTTGCTCCTTGCCATCGTCAGTATGGATTCATCTATCGACTGCAACCGCATCGCACAACCTGTTTTCGCCGTGAAGTCAGGCGACCTTTCTCCAGTTGAGGGAAAAAGTAAAGAAATGGCAAGAAAGTATAAAATCGTTGGACTAAAGTTAAGTCTTCTCGGGAAAAACGCTGGACAAATGGTGCCGGGTGTGCTAGAATTCCCCTTGTCCAATATCGCAAGTTTGGAGGGGAGTTAAGAAACCCAGCGAGGAGGATGCAAAGTGACGTGATGCGAAAAGGACGCATGTGATCAGGGGGCCTCTATCTGCACTTTCTTAGCAGGTAGACAACATCTCTGTTTTCCCCGCAGAAGTTCTCCAGTAATGTCTTCTAATAGCCCCGCTTAGGCTCTCATTCTTTCAGTGCAACGCCGCGAATATGCCCTCTCTATTGACAACCTATGTCCCAATACGGTGCCACGACGCAGAGGGCACAAGACCCGCAAGATGCCCTTATGGGCTCAGACGAAGGGAGTGTGAACGAAGAAATGGTCGTTAATAGTCAAATAGATATTGAGATCAACACAAAGAATGTATGCCGCTATCTGGGATACCTTGCTCATAGACAGCCAATGGCGCGCGTCTCGTCTTTGGTCGAGGAGTATGCAGAGGAGGCTTACCACCTGATTGACCCCTTGTATTCATATGTCGTGAGGGATGTCGAGCTGGTTCTGGACTCCCACTCGTTTGTGGAAGGTTCGGACAATCTTCTGTCGCGTCTCATTGTATTTGAAAGTGAGGTCGTCGCTCGATTGCTGAACGAGTGCTGTAGAGTCGGGGTGTTCGCGGTGACAATAGGTGGGCATCTGGAGGACATGGTGAATCAGCTAGTTGAAGATGGGTTGATGCTTCAGGCGTTTGTTTTGGATGCAATAGGCTCGGATGCCGTTGAGAAGGTGGCTGACTTCGTCGAAGGTGTGATACAAGAGAAGGCCAGCGCTGACGGGCTTGTTACCAGTCGGCGTTTCAGCCCAGGATATTGCGACTGGGACCTAAGCCAGCAGGGGAGTGTCTTCAGGGCCGTGAGAGGCGATTCGATAGGGATTTACTTGACTGAAAGCTATCTGATGATTCCCCAGAAGTCAATCACGGGCATTATTGGCATCGGCCCCCTCGATGGCAATGTGCGGGGTTATAATCCTTGTAATACCTGCAACAAATGCGATTGCCCGGGGAGGAGGTAGAACCAATACATGATTCAAAATGGATTGCACGGGGGTAGCTTTAGGCCTTTGACCGAAGAGGCCACACGTATGATTCACCGTACCGTGCTGCGGATAATAGAGGAAGTAGGCTTTCAGGTACACTCAGATCAGGGACTGGAGCTTTTCAAGGGAGCGGGAGCTTGGGTGGATGAGGAAAAGCGCTTGGTGCGCCTGCCTCAGGAGAAGGCCATTGAGCTCATAGAGATGGCGCCGTCTGAGATCAGGCTCTGTGGCCAGGATGAGAAGCACGACGTTCTGCTGGGCGGGAACCGCGTGTGCACAGGGACTGGGGGAACCGCTCTCAATGTCTACCGCCAGGAGACCGGTGAAAAGACGCTAGCTACCCTCGAAGACCTGAAGCGCATCGCTAAAATCGTGGACAGCTTGGACAATATACATCTGTTTCTCTTGCCTACCTATCCCAATGATGTGCCTGTAGAGCAGGTGGACGTAAACCGCTTCTTTGCCGGTCTGGACAATACTAGCAAGCATATCATGGGGGGACTTTACACTTACGACGGGCTAAAGCAGGTGGTAAGGATGGCGGAGATTGTCGCCGGTTCCCCCGCAAGACTCCGCCAACGACCTATCATATCCATGATAGCCTGCACCGTAAGCCCGTTGAAGATAGACAGGGAATACGGCGATTTCATGATAGCTATCGCCAGAAGGGGAGTGCCTGTAGTCTGCCCCGCCGAGCCGTTGTGTGGCGCTACTTCTCCAGTGACGCTTGCTGGGAACGTGGCGATGCAGACTGTTGACTCCTTGATGGGGGTAATGCTCACGCAGCTCGCAAATCCGGGGACGCCGGTTATTCTGGGCTCGGTAGCCACCAGTACGGACCTCAGCAATTTCAACTATCTGGCTGGCTCGGTTGAAATGGGCCTCATTAACGCAGCGGGTGCGCAGATGGCCCAGTTCTATAAACTTCCCTTCTACGCTACGGGTGGAATGACCGACTCCAAGGTGCTTGACGCTCAGAGCGGCTATGAATCCGCGATCACCAGCTTGCTCTGTGCTCTGGCAGGAGCCAATTTCATCCACGATGCTGCGGGCCTGATGGAATTCGCTCTGACTGCCTGTTATGAAAAGTATGTTGTCGATAATGAGATACTGGGGATGGTGATGAGGGCTGTTGAAGGCATAGACGTGAACGAAGACACTCTGGCCTTTGACCTTATCAAGGAAGTGGGTCCGGGGGGCAATTTTGTCACTGCAAAACATACCAGGCGCTATATGCGACGTGAACACTATCAACCCACCATTAGCGACAGGAATAGCAGGGGGGATTGGGAGAATGGAGGAGCAAAGAACACATGGGAGAGGGCAGCGGAGAAAGTGAAGGAGCTTTTAGCCAGAGATGGTTATAGCTTACCTGCGGACGTTAGAAACCAAGTGCTGTCGGGGATAGCAGGTGTCGTCGAGTAGGATGGAGTCACATGCTGGTAATAGGTGAAAAGATCAACGC
>QIGA01000238.1 GCA_003229915.1 Chloroflexota bacterium | reverse complement strand
GTTTCTTCACCAAGTAACCCCGACATGTCGGGGTGCTGTACTCGCAATGACACCCAAAACTCTGATTTTTATAGCCAATCGCTATTTCGGGGTTGTGTTGCGCTAGTTGCTTTCTGTGCTATCATACCATCAGTCTCCACGAGATATCGCAAGCGGAACAAGCCAGGCCTACATAAAAACCTTTGGAGGTTTAGAAATGTCAGAGCAACGGCCCGCAGCGCAAAAGAGAGTGGTCATCTTGGGAGCAGGCTCTGCTGGAATCAGTGTCGCACTGGCGTTGAAAAAGACTTCAAGAAAAGCTCCCGGAATAGAAGTAACACTGGTGGATCAGAAGAATTATCACTCCGTTCTGCCTTTAACGTATCAGGTTATCACCGGAAGTGTTGCCCCCAGCCACATTTCTTTCCCCATACACATGCTGCTCAGAAGGAGACGAAGGGCGGGGGCCGTTAGATTCAGGCAGGGCCGAGTACAGGCCGTGGACGTAGAAGGAAAGACGGTGACCACAGATGAGGGAGAGGTGGGCTGGGACTATCTAATAGTGGCCCTAGGCAGCACCACCAATTTCTTCGGCATGTCTGACGTCGAAGAGATCGCCCTGCCATTTAGATCTCTAAGGGACGGGATAGACATTCACAACCGCATTCTGGACAGCTACGAGGCCGCACTGTCACAAGAAGATGAGCAACGCCGACGTGAGCTAGTCACCTTTGTAGTTGTGGGAGGTGGTCCGACAGGGGTGGAGTTGGCAGCGTCTATTCAGGAGTTCGCTAGCAAGGTGCTGGTAAAGGACTACCCTTCGCTGACGCCGCTTGTTCGCGTGATACTGGTGGAGGCTCAAGACACTGTATTACCCGGTATGAAGGCCAAGACCCGAGAGCTGGTCATGGCCCGGCTGCGGTCTCGAGGCGTTGAGATAATGCTGAAAACGCGTATCAGCAAGGCCTGGCTGGGTGGTGTCCAGACTTCTGATGGCGATACCATACCAACTCGAACCATTATTTGGACCGCGGGGATCAAACCGGTACCTATAGTGGAATCGCTGCCATTCGAGAAGGCTAGGGATGGCCGGATTCTGGTGAATCAGTATCTACGAGTTCCGGAGTCACCAGAAGTCTATGCTATCGGAGACTGCGCCTACCTCGAGCAAGCGAAAGGACAGGGGCCCTATCCTCCGACGTTCCAGGTAGCTTTTCGTCAGGGTCCCATATGTGCCAGAAACATTATCAATGCCATCAAAGGGAAACCTCAACGTCCCTACCGTTCCAAGTTCCTCGGGCATGTCTTCTATGTGGACAGAAACGCAGCAGTGGCTGAGTTATTCGGGCTCGTTTTTGACGGCTTCCTGGCTGGAGTGATGCGGCGAGGCCTGTTCATCGCGATGCTCGTATCTTATGGCGGACTGCTGATAGGATTGAAGAGCAAGCTAAGCGCAAGTCTTGATTGGACGTTTGCCTACTTCTACAATCGCAATACAGCTCGGCTCGAATAAATAGCCAAAGAATGCGTGAGGAAATGCTGACCCTTCTCACTATTTAGACTAGAACTGGAGCGACGCCACCGCAGTCGCATTTGGCGGTCAGCAGGATTAGCGACAGGCCTTGCGAGGGTGAAAATGGACCCAGCCCTTTTGTCCATCGAATCAGTCCAGAGAGCGAGGACACAGGCCCGGATATGGCTAATAGAAATCCGGCCACTGTTTCTGCTGGGATCGGTTGCGCTGGCACTCCTAGGAACGTCAATAGCGTGGTGGGATGGTTTCTTCAGTCTTCGTCAGGCAGCGCTTGCCTTGGTTGCGCTCCTCCTCTGGCACATCAGCGTGCAGGTTCTCAACGACTATTTTGACTACAGGAGCGGGATAGATCTCAAAACTCAGAGAACGCTCTTCAGCGGGGGCAGCGGCGTCTTGCCTGCCCAACTTCTCAAGCCCGAATCTGTCTTCAAGTTCGGCCTCCTTACCTTTGCCCTGGCGGTTCCCATATGGATATACTTTCTCATTGAAAAGGGCATGCTGTTGCTTCCTGTGCTAGCCGTAGGTGCCGTTTGCGTTCTTCTGTATACCCCCGTTTTGACTAGGTCGAGAGTGGCAGAGATATCCTCGGGGCTGGGGCTAGGAGTATTGCCCATATTGATGTTCTACTTCGTTCAAACTGGGAGCTATAACACGGTAGTGATGGTCGGAGCCATCGCTTCAGGAATCTTGATGTTCAACGTACACCTTTTGAATGAGTTCCCTGACGTCGAGGCCGACAAGGTGGGCGGTAGAAAAACCCTGCCCATAGCGCTGGGCAGGCGCAAGTCGAGCTGGGTATACCTAGCTGGCACTCTAGCATTCTACGTCTGGGTGGTATCCTGGGTGGCAGCGGGAGCCATGCCGCTGGCAGCGCTTCTCTCCCTGCTGACTGTCCCGGTGGCTCTCTGGGCGATAAGAGAGGCTATGAACTATCAAAACGTGGCGAGTTTCGCGCCGCGATTGTGGGCTGGTTCGATTGCCTACTTTCTTACGCTGCTCCTGCTAGCATTGGGTTATATCGTCAACAGCCTCTGATATCGAAGCCAGCTCCCATCAGTGTTACGCTTAGCGGCCCCTTCAAGACACGTTCATCTATCGGCAATGGCCCTGCATAGCAATACGGCGTGCGAACCGACCAAAGATCACACTTCCCTGCGCGATAGCTAGCGTAGGTATTGCCGGGCTCGACCTCCATCGGGGTCGAGCGAATTTAGAGGCGACCGCCCGGTCGTACAGCAGTCTACATCAACTCAGCCAATATGTCTCGCCATCCCCGAACTCTGGCGATGTTCGGGTGTGTCCCGACGCTGCGGTTCCAGGGGTAGTCAAAGAGGAAAGTCCGTATTCCCGCTTCCGCGAGTAAGACAGTCGAGTCACCG
>QIGA01000279.1 GCA_003229915.1 Chloroflexota bacterium | reverse complement strand
TATCTCAAGCCACTCTGGTTGTCTTTGGAAGTACCCGACGTAAGGACGTTGAAGCTGCAAACGATCCCCTCCTTCGCAACCTGTTGGATACGGGGGCGAGCGTATTTACCCTGGTAGGCAAGTCGTGGGACCTGCAGGTGACTCGGGTGCTGAACACCACCCTGGAGGAGAACCTGCGCATGATCGCCGATTCCATTCGCTACATCAAGTCCGAGGGCAACACTGTCTTCTTTGATGCCGAGCACTTCTTCGATGGATACAAAAGCAATGCCAACTACGCACTGCGCACTGTTGAGGCCGCAGCCGAAGCGGGGGCTGCCTGTGTTGTGCTCTGTGACACCAATGGGGGCGCTCTTCCCAGCGAGATAGCCGTTGCTGTCGAGGCAGCGAAGAGAGCGGGCGTTCCTCTGGGTATTCACGCGCACAATGACGGTGAGTTGGGGGTGGCAAACACCCTTGTCGCGGTTCAGTTGGGGGTTACCCAGGTTCAAGGCACAATCAACGGCTACGGTGAGCGCTGCGGCAACGCCAACCTCTGCTCAATCATACCAGCCCTGAAGCTCAAAATGGGTATCGATTGCGTGAGCGATGACCAGCTAGCCCGGCTGACTGAGGCATCTCACTACGTGAGCGAGATCGCCAATCTAAGCGCTGATCCCAACCTCCCTTACGTGGGAGCCAATGCGTTCACTCATAAAGCCGGGCAGCATATCTCAGCAGTCATAAGGGAAGAGGAGAGCTATCAGCATATCGATCCCGATCTGGTGGGCAACCGCAGCCGGGTATTGGTCTCGGAGCTATCCGGCATGAGCACAATTACCTACAAGGCCAGCGAGCTGGGACTGGAAGTCCCGAGGGGAGAGCAGGCGAGAGCGGTATTGGAGCATATAAAGACGCTGGAGAACCAGGGGTTTCAGTTCGAGGGCGCTGAGGCATCGTTCGAGCTCCTGCTCAGACGCGCTCAACCTGATTACGAGCCCCCCTTTGAATTGGTGGATTTCATGATTGTGGTCGAGAAGCACCGTCGCCTCCCCGCGGGAGCCGCACAGGAGCAGTTGCTCGCTGAGGCAATGGTGAAGGTGAGGGTGGGGGGTGAGGTGATCCATACCGCAGCCGAGGGTAGTGGCCCGGTCAATGCCTTGGATGTGGCGCTGCGCAAAGCACTGCTCTGGTTCTACCCCAGCCTGGCGGCAGTGAAGTTGGTGGACTACAAGGTTCGTATCCTCGAGGAAACCCAGGGTACAGACTCCAGAGTGAGGGTGCTTATGGAGTCCAGCGACGGTGAGCACGATTGGCACACTATGGGAAGCTCGGCCAATATACTAGAGGCTAGCTGGATGGCTCTCGCCGATAGCTTGGAGTACTGGCTGCTTCGCAAAGGTGTGACCATGCCCAAAGTTTGATACTTGGAGAGTTCGTAATGACTCGGTTTATTCTGGTAAGACATGGGCAAACGGCATGGAACCGCAAGGAGCGGTTTCGGGGAAGGGCTGATCTCCTCTTGAACGAGACCGGGCTCAGACAGGCCTACGCTGCGGCTCTATATCTGAAAGACCGGCGTGTAGCAGCTATCTACGCCAGCCCTCTCAAGCGTACACTCGAAACAGCTCAGGTTATAGCTAACCAAATGGGACTGCCGGTGCATCCCCTCGAAGGGCTTATCGACATAAATTTCGGGAGCTGGCAGGGACTGACCACGGAGGAAGCGGCGAAGCAGGACAGCGAACTCTATAAGACGTGGCTGGAACATCCTCACAAGGTCCGCTTCCCCGGCGGTGAACGCCTGGCGGATGTGCGAGAGAGGGTCAAGGCTGCTGTTGAGGAGCTTGCTGCCAGGCATCCCAACCAGACTGTGCTTTTGGTCTCCCACATGGTGGTGTGCAAGGTTCTTTTGTGCGCCATGCTTGGATTGGATAGCTCTCATTACTGGCAGGTGGGACAGGATATGTGCGCCATCAATGCCTTCGAGATCAGGGAGGGCGTTCCCACAGTGACTCTGGTCAATGATACCTGCCACCTGAAGGGCCTGACCACCGGGTGAGCCCGTTGAGCATTACCGAGATAATAAGGTTGCTGGCTGAGGAATACGGTGCCGTCAGTTGGCGCCAGCATCACGACCCCCTTTCTGAACTGATCATGGCTATTCTTTCCCAGAATACGTCGGACCATAATTCGAGACGTGCTTTTGACCGCCTTATCACCAGTTTCGGCGACTGGGAGGCAGTCGCCGAGGCGGACGTAGAGGATATAGCTCAGGCCATCAAGCCTGGCGGGCTGGCGCAGGTCAAGGCCCCCCGAATCAAGAAGGTACTCGAACAAATCTCGACGCAGCGGGGCTCCTTTGACATGGACTTCCTGGGTGAGATGCCTGTGGATGAGGCCCGAGCATGGCTGCGGGCTCTGACTGGGGTGGGGCCCAAAACAGCTTCCTGCGTGCTGCTATTCTCTTTGGGGAAGCCGGCCTTGCCCGTTGACACGCATATACACCGTGTGTCTAAGAGGTTGGGGCTGGTTGACTCCAAGGCCTCGGCGGAGAAGGCGCATGAAATCCTGGGGGCGATGGTCTCTGCAGAGGACGTTTATCAGTTCCATATCCACATGATAGAACATGGTCGAAGGGTGTGCAAAGCGCAGCATCCGCGCTGTCATGAGTGTGCGCTGCTACAGGGCTGCCCCACAGGCCATATTTTGCTCGGAGGGGTCCGAGAATCAGGTAGCGTCACCACAGGAGTGGCGACGCGTTCTTCGTCGTGACGGGAGTCACGACGCTACATAGCTCCAACCTAATCCATAATTCTCAGACAGGCCCCTGGGAACTGTCCTGGATCATGGGGAGAAGGCGTGAGCAAAGGTGATGAAATAATTGCCCGTGCCCGATCGCTTTTCGATGCTGC
>QIGA01000072.1 GCA_003229915.1 Chloroflexota bacterium | reverse complement strand
GCCTTCATGACCCGCGCCGTACTCTGGCACATGACGGATGAGGAGTATTTCAACGATGTCGGGGAAGAGGGTTTTCTCAGCAGTCCGGTGGGCACCGGCCCCTTCGAGTTCGTGGAATGGGTTAAAGACGAGCGGGTAGTATTGGAAGCTAATACGGACTATTGGCGTGGAGCACCCAATATCAAGACGGTCATCTTCAGGCCTATTCCAGAGACGGCGACCCGGATAGCCGCTTTGGAGGCGGGCGACGTCGATATCATCGCAGCCGTTTCACCTGAGTATATCGACCAGCCGGGTGAGGGTGTTGAGATCGCCACGGTCCCCGGCACGCGTGCCTTCTATCTTGGCATGAACGTCAACGTGCCGCCCTTTGATGACGTACGAGTCCGGCAGGCCATGAATTACGCGGTCGACGTCGACTCCATCATAAAGTTTGTGCTTAACGGGTTAGCCAGACCCATTGACAACCCGCTGTTACCTGAAGCTTTCGGCTACGCTGCAACCCCCGTGTACTATTACGACCCCGATAAAGCCATGAGTTTGCTGGCTGAAGCTGGCTACGCCGACGGTTTTGAGATGGAGCTCGACACTCATCCTGCTTTGAAAGAAATCGCTGAGGCTGTGGCCGGCCAACTCAGTGCTGTTGGCATCGATGCTACCGTTAACATCTTGGAGAGGCCCGCCCTCGTCGCCAAGTATGAGCCAGGTGGTAGCCAAGCATTCATGACTTCCTGGGGTAACTCAGAGGCCGATGCCGATGGCATCCTATCCAAACAGTTTTACTCCAAGCGCTACGGTTGTGACTTGGTAGCGTTCGACTACCCTGCTCCGGAATCCGGCTTTGGTGACTCGGGTAAGGGTTGCTACTATACAGGTTTCGGCAACTCAATCGTCGATGCGGCCGTCGAGGCAGGGAAAATACAAGTTGATCCTGCGGCTCGAAAAGCAGCGTATCACGAGGCGCTTCAAGTTATTGTCGAAGAGGCCCCGTGGGTCTTCCTGTACAATCCCTCGGAGATCTTCGCTTATGGTGATCAGGTTCAAGGCTGGACACCTCGTTCCGATGCGCTCTTTAATCTGGAGAATGCTCGGGTTACGAACTGACAGTCTGATACCCCTGACAGCTACCTCTCTTGAAGGGGCACAGCAAGCCTGTGCCCCTTCAATCTACCCTTTAGTGCCACAGGTTCTCCAAAGCCGATAGGATCAGCTAGCCCTGGTTTCAATCGAGCCATTCGTGGCGATGCGCATAGCGGAGGTAACTCCTGCAATACCTGATTAGGAGGCTTGTTCTAACTGTTCCGGTACTTCTTGGGTTGACGATCGTTGTATTCACCATAATGCATGTAATCCCGGGTGATCCAGTCCAGCTGATATTTTCTGGAACTGGCGCCAGCGAGGAACAGAGGCAAGCGATGCGCCGTGCGCTGGGACTCGATCGCCCACTGCCGGTGCAGTATGTGAACTATGTGTCCAATGCCATTCGTGGTGATTTTGGCCAGTCTATTCACTATAAGCAGCCAGTCACGGGATTGATCCTGGAGCGGATGCCCGCCACCATAGAGTTGACTATGGCTAGCCTTTTCATCGCGCTGATTGTTGCGTTTCCCGTTGGGATTGTCTCAGCCGTAAAGCGTAACTCAGCCGTCGACTATGTAGCCAGGACCGGCGCCACCTTGGGTATATCCTTGCCAACTTTCTGGGTTGGCATCCTGCTGATCATGCTTGTGTCTGTCAATCTCGGCTGGCTCCCTGCCTTTGGCAGAATCAGTTACGAAGTAGGACTTGAGAAGGTGACAGGTTTTCATCTAGTTGATTCGCTTCTCACCTGGAACATCCCTGCCTTCAAAGATGCTGCCTCCCATCTGATCTTGCCCGCGCTTGCCTTGGGACTTGCTACGGCCACATTCACCACGCGCCTGGTTCGCTCCAGCATGCTGGAAGTGCTCGGTAAAGAATATGTGATCACCGCTAGGAGCAAAGGGTTGTTGGAGCGGACAATACTCAACCAGCATGTGCTGCGTAACGCCCTTATTCCTGTGATAACACTCATTGGCGTGATGGTTGGGGCGCTACTAGGTGGCGCTATCGTGACGGAGACTATCTTTGCCTGGCCCGGCATCGGGCGACTTGTCGTTCAAGCGATTAGTAACCGTGATTTTCCTGTGGTGCAAGGCGTCGTTCTCTTCTTTGCATTGATCCGCCTCACGGTGAACCTCGTAACTGATGTGGTCTACGTTTGGTTGGACCCTCGCATAGGCCACGTCTAAGATGGCAGACCCAATGACCCTGTTAACGGAAATCCCAGAGCTGCTCCCGCCCCAGCAGAGTGAGTTCAAGCGCATACTACGGACTGTGCTCCTGAGTAAAACCGCGGTTTTTGGGGCGCTCGTGCTTGGCCTGTTTGTACTAATTGCCATCTTGGCACCGGTTCTCGCGCCGCACGACCCAGATCAGCAGAACCTGGAGCGCAGGCTAGCGCCACCCATCGGGCTCGGGCTGGAGGGTGCAAGTTTCGAATACCCGCTGGGAAATGACAATCTGGGGCGTGACATACTTAGCCGACTCATCGTTGGCTCTCGCGTGTCATTGATTGTGGGAGTGAGCACAGTCATTTTGGCCAGCTTGGCGGGGAGTGTGGCCGGTGCGATGGCAGGTTACTACCGGGGAATGTTTGACAACGTCGTCATGCGCCTCGTCGACGTCTGGATGGCTTTTCCCAGCTTACTCCTGGCGATCGCTTTTGGGGCTGCTCTTGGTCCGGGGTTGTTCAATCTAATTTTCGCCCTGGCTCTGGCCAATTGGGTGGTCTATGCTCGCGTTGTTAGGGCGGAAGTTCTTGTCCTCCGTGAACTGGAATTCGTTCTGGCAGCTCGGTCCCTGGGTACTCGTAACCGGCGAATCATTACGCGCC
>QIGA01000230.1 GCA_003229915.1 Chloroflexota bacterium | reverse complement strand
GCTGATTGAAAATCCGCCGCAATAATGACAGAGGGGCTGACCGCTGTCCGACCGGGATGTGCAAATTTGTTGAATAGTTTGCGAATATGAAGTCGTCTCTTTCCCCAATCTTTGCCAAAGTCTAGGTCTTCTTCCTGAATCGCTATTTGCAGTGCCTTTGACGCATCCCCATCATCCAACCTATCCTCCCAAAACTTTCGGGCGATATTTTGGTCAACCGTGACAGCTACTTCAGTAACTGTGGCTTGATCAATATTCCTTACGGAATGTAGGGCAACAGCATAGAATCCACGAGTAAGCGAGTTCCATCCACACATCAACATATCGAAAGCATAACAAGCAAGGGCTAGCGCTGCACGAAGCCCATCATCAATTATGGGAACATCGCGTATAGTCCATCTTATGAACGCAAGTTGTAATATCATAGCTTGGTCAAACAACTCGCGTTCATCTCGTAAAAGAGCCAGGCTTCTCCGCACAGTATCTCCACTCTCGCATGGCAGATTTCGGAAGCCATCCTCGGCATCCCTCAAAATGGATTCCTCTTCTTCCACGTCCAATCACCTCCCCAGATTGCCGAACGCCTCCATCCCCGCGTATCTGGCCTGCTCCCCCAGCTCCTCCTCAATCCTGAGGAGGCGGTTATACTTGGCAACCCGCTCCGAGCGGCAGGGCGCTCCCGACTTGATCTGACCCGTGTTCATGGCGACCGCAAGGTCGCTTATGGTAACGTCCTCGGTCTCGCCGGAGCGGTGGCTGATTACTGATGTCCACCCTGCCTCCTTTGCCATCTCTATGACGGCCAGCGTCTCGGTGAGGGTGCCGATCTGGTTGAGCTTGATCAGAATCGAGTTCGATGACTGCTCGGCGATGCCGCGGCTGAGACGCTCTTTGTTCGTGGTATAGAGGTCATCCCCGACTATCTGCACCCTGCCGCCCAGCTTGTCATTGAGCAGCTTCCAGCCCTCCCAGTCATCCTCAGCCATGCCGTCCTCGATACTGATAATAGGGTAGGCGGAAACAAGCTCGCCGTAGTAGTCCACCATCTCGGCGCTGGTAAAGGACACACCTTCCTTCGCCAGGATATACCTGCCATTGTCATAGAACTCACTGGATGCAGGGTCAAGAGCTATGAAGCACTGCTCTCCCGCGCGGTATCCCGCAGCTTCGATGGCCTCCAGAATCACCTCTACCGCTTCCCTGTTCGTGGCCAGGCTGGGCGCAAAGCCCCCCTCATCGCCAACGGAGGTGCTCGCCCCCCTCCCCTTGAGCACCTTCTTCAGGGACTGGTAGACCTCAGCCCCTATTTGCAGGGCCTGAGCGAAGCTACCCGCCCCCACGGGCATAACCATGAATTCCTGCAGGTCCACCGAATCCTCAGCATGTTTGCCGCCATTGAGAATGTTCATCATGGGCACCGGCAGGAGGAGAGCATCTTCACCGCCAAGGTAGCGATAAAGCGGCATCCCCTGAGAGTTCGCAGCGGCGTGGGCCACAGCGAGCGATACCCCCAGGATGGCATTAGCGCCCAGCTTCGCCTTGTTCGGCGTGCCATCAAGCTCTATCATCCGCTGGTCGATTGCCGACTGCTCCAGCGCCGACATTCCCAACACAGCAGGAGCTATAATCCCCTCAATATTGGCTATCGCCTTCAGTACACCCTTCCCCTGAAACTTGGAGCGGTCGTCATCGCGTAGTTCAACAGCCTCGTGAGTGCCTGTGCTTGCGCCGGAGGGCACCGCGGCCATGCCCACGGTGTCATCAGCCAGCATCACCTCTACCTCCACCGTGGGATTGCCTCTGGAGTCAAGTATCTGCCGCCCTTTGATGCCCTTGATAGTTCTCATTTCGTCGTTCTCCCCTTACTCTCGATCGCAGCCAGAGCCTTATCCACTGCCTCTCTGGCGTTTTGAGCTACGATGACCGAGCCGTCCATCTGCCCGTCCTTCGAGAGGGACCAGGTGTTCAGACCAACAACAGGGATGCTGTTGCGCAGAGCATAGGCGATCTCGGAGAGGGTCCCATACTTGCCAGCAATGGCGATGACTGCCTGCCCCGAGCAAACGACGATCACATTTCGCGCCTCGCCGAGGGTAGTGACGATGGGAATATCCACATAGGGATTAGCATCTTCGCGCCTGTTGCCGGGAAGAATGCCCACAGTCGTCCCGCCGGCGGAGCGGGCCCCTTTGCAGGCTGCGGCCATCACCCCGCCCAAACCGCCACAGATCAAGGTCGCACCACGCCTCGCAAGCTCGGCCCCCACCTGTTCCGCAAGCTCTGCTTCAAGCCGCGAACACCGGCTGCCACCGATTACCGAAACAAACACCTGGGCTCCTCCCAAGAAAGAAATAGCCCAAAGAAAAGAAAACGGCTGTCAGCCATCAGCGTTCAGCTTTTGGATCAAACCCGTGAGCATACGCTTCACCTCGGGCACCTGGTCACTCAATGTCTCGTATGTTCTCGCTTCTATGTATCCCAAATCCCGTGCTAGAAGAAGATGATATTCAGTCTCACTTGCGCTTCTCAAGGCGATCTTCGAAAAGCGAGCGAACTCACGGCTTCCGGCACACCCGCATCCCTCTGCGACATTTGCCGGGACTGATGAAGCGGATCTTCGAAGCTGGCTGACCAATCCGTAGGTTTCTTGCTGGGGAAAGAGGAGTGTAGCTTTATATATGGACAGTGCCACTTCGTAAGCCTTCTGCCACACTCTCAAGCTTCTGAAGTCTCTCATTGTCGAGTATTCAGCAATCTGTAGGTCGCTGACCGCTGAAAACTGATAACTGAACGCTTACCAAACTCACTCCGCGCGTGGGTGAGCGCTATCGTACACTCGCCGCATGCGCTCGGTTGTGAGATGGGTGTAAATCTGGGTAGTGGAGATATTAGCGTGCCCCAGCAACTCCTGGAGCTCTCTGA
>QIGA01000284.1 GCA_003229915.1 Chloroflexota bacterium | reverse complement strand
AATGCATTACCACAACCATGCCATATACGTGAAAGAGGGGCATCACCCCCAGAATTACCTCTCCCCCTTCATTAAGGCCGAGAGGTTCCCCCCAAGCTCTTATCTGAAAGACGTTGGCAAGCACGTTGTGGTGTGTTGCCACAGCGGCCTTGCTGAGGCCGGTAGTCCCGCCCGTGTACTGGAACATAGCGACGTCCTCCGAACTCACGGCAACCGACGGCGGTGTGGAGTCGAAGCGGCGCAGCAGATCCTGGAACTTATGAATGCTCTCCACCTTCGGTATCCTGACGCGATGCCCTTCCTGGCGTTCCACAAACAGGGCGAACATCTTTCGGCTCTGCGGGGGCAGATACTCCTTGATATTGGTTACCACCACGTTTTTCAGGTTGGTTCGCTCCTTCAACCCCATCACGGTTCTATAGAAAAGGCTGAGAAGGATGATGGTCTCGGCACCGCAGTCATTCAGTTGGAACTCGATCTCCCTCGGGGAGTACAGCGGATTGGTGGCAACCACTATGCCCCCCGCCTTGAGAACAGCGTAGTAGCTGATGACGAACTGGGGGCAATTGGGCATGAGCAGGGCTACCCTGTCACCCTTCTTGACCCCCATGTCCACAAGGGCGTTGGCCAGCCTGTTGGACTTCTCGCGCAGCTCCCTGTAGCTCATCAGACGCTCATCGTCGAAAGCCCCGGGGAAGATAATGGCGGTATGCTGGGGAAAGCGGCTCGCCGTTTCCTCCAGCAACTGCTGCAGGGCAACATTGGGGTAGTCGATTGTCTCCGGGACACCTGGGGGATAGTGCTTCAACCATATCTTCTCCATTGGTATCTCCCTTCACTGGAATCGTTGGGGCCAACGCAAGACGTAGTTTGTGATCATATCAACCCAAAAAGTCGAATCCTCCGCGCAAAAATGGTCGGGGGCCAGAAACTCTCAGGGGATCGTCTATTCCATCATCCGACTCTCAGCGATCAGCAGGTCGAGCGTTCCCTTTATGATGACCGCTGTTCGATACTCCTTCACCACCAGCGTTCGCAGCCCCCGCATTACGTGGGCAGAGGTGGGAGCCTTCTCCCAGGTGGTTTCAAAGAACTTGTGAGAGCCTTCACCGAGCCAAGCCTGACTTATTGTGAGTTTATACGGAACGACAGTGGGGTAGCTCACCTCCGGACCGCTCCAGTCTGTCTTGGGGATATACTTCCATCCCATCCATAGATTGTCGCTGGCCATATCCTCGATTAACTGCCGCTCCGTGTCGTCGAGTTGGGTTGCGTTTTTTATCTCGCCTTCGACTAGCCTATTCCCATATAGAGAGCAGTGGAATTGCCATCTATTATCGCTCTGCTGCGGATCGGGAATATCTGCGAAAACCTTGGGAGTGCCTAACACCTCGCGGCCCTGGATTATGGGGTGAGCATCGTTTTCCCACAGCACAATAGCATAGTTTCCAGCTAAGTGGTCTTTCTTTCCCTTGAATACAGCGGACAGGTTGACCCCCACGATGTTGTAGCCGCGCCCTGCCATAAAATCGACCTCCCTGCTCAACTGGCAGTAAACTGTCACCGCAGGGTCATCGGCGGGCTCGAACGGCTCCGGCAGCAGTGCCGCCAGCGCATCTTTGTCGGTCAGGTACAAGACAGCGAACTGCGTTACGCTGCCGTAGTGGGCCACGCGCTGGCTACTCAACGGACCAAAGTCTGTTGGCATGAGATAGCCTGCGCTAGGTTTGAAGGTGTGTGCCATCGTCGCCTCCTTTTTCTCCGCCATACCTCCTTGAATAAACGGTTCTTATGGCGATTCCATCGACGTCAATATGAACCGGTTGACGGGATGAGCAAGGGTCATCCCTCCGTCCACAACAATTGTCTGTCCCGTTATGTAGCCCGCGTTAGGTGAAGCCAGGAAAGCCACGAGGGCAGCGACATCCTCAGGCTCACCGTATCTTAGCATCGGTATCTCCTTATAGAAATCCGGCGAAAGATCTATCAACATCTGCACTAGCGGTGTCCTTATGAACCCCGGTGCAATCGCATTAACCGTGATCCTCCGGGGCGCTACTTCAACCGCCAGCGATACGGTGAAAGCCAGCATTGCCCCCTTCGCAGCAGCATAGTGGGTGCCTAAAACCCGGCCATGAATCGCATCGATTGATGAAATGTTGATTATTCTGCCGCCCTCTTTCATGGACTTAATAACAGCCCTCGAAAAGAAGAACATGCTATTGCAGTGAATCTCGAACATCCCTAACCATTCCTCTGTCGTCATATCGGTGAAGAAAGTGGCTCCGGAGATACCAGCGCAGTTAACCAGAATATCCACATTACCCAGCTTTTCCTCTGTTTCCTTGACTGTCTGGCTTACCTGCTCCTCCTTGCAAACATCGCATTGGATCGCTAGCCCTTCCGCCTCCTTGGCTACTGCCTCTGCCCCCTCCAGATTCACATCGACAACAGATACCATCGCTCCTTCCCGCGCAAGCTGCAAAGCGATAGCCCTGCCAATGCCCGAAGCAGCCCCGGTTACCAGCGCAACCCTGCCAGCCAGCGTTCCCTGCAATGTTTTTACATCCTCTCTCATTTTGAATTTGACTATTTGGAATACAAGTTTAGAGATAGGGAAGTCGTCTACCCCTCCAGTCTGATATGGGAAATTTAGGTTTAGACAGCTTGCCCAGGATGGCTTTTATGTTAGCAGGTATACCGCCCCACATCTATGATCTCGTCGGCAATATCTCTCCTCAACAGTACAGCGTTTAGAGGTGTGAACTGAGATGCCTTGTTCAGCATCGCCAGTTGGCTGTCGAGCGCGTCACCTGTCTCTATCACCGCCAGTAGCTGCCTGGCGTAGTCTCCAACTCTGGCCATAGCGCTGTCCCCATAGAGCCGCACCATGTCGATCTTCGTTTTGCTCCGCTGCTCCCCGAC
>QIGA01000107.1 GCA_003229915.1 Chloroflexota bacterium | reverse complement strand
CGATATGAAGATTGACCTGTCTCTAAGGATGACATCCGGGATCCTTTTCCCTGTTGACTCCCAATAGCTGAAGGTAAAAGTGCCTGGATCTATCCCCTCTCCCAGGTCAACCCCACATTGCTCGAGAATCGGTACAAGGAACTTCGAACGGTTGAGCGTTTCTAGCGTTCCGAAAACGCTTGAGGTCAGCAGATCCTCTTCGCCTGTATGCCCTCTACGCTCCGCTTCGAAAATCCCCATGTTGCCTTCTTCTAACTACTACTCAACTCTCCGCGGTATTTCTCGTAGGCCTAGGCCGCATTTTTAGCGCCCGCTGAGCCCAACGCCACGCAGGCTACGGGTATACCAGCCGGCATCTGAACAATGGAGAGTAGTGCGTCCAATCCCCTGATTGCGCTTGTCGGTATCGGGACACCGATTACGGGGATTGTTGTCCAACTGGCGAGGACGCCAGGCAAGTGTGCCGCACCGCCGGCACCGGCGATGATAACCTCCAACCCACGCCCCCGGGCGTTCATTCCATACTGGCGCGCCTTCTCTGGCGTTCGGTGGGCTGAGATCACCGAGACCTCGTATTCTATGCCGAGCTGATCCAGCGCATCCAGCGCTGGCTGCATCGCCTCAGCGTCCGATTTGCTACCCATCGCTATACCTACTAGTGGCATCACTATGCCTCCTCCGCAGCAATATCTTTTCTATAATGGCAGCCCTCAAACTGGATCAATGGGAGATTGTGGTAAACCTTCTCCCGTGCTTGGGCCACTGTCTCTCCAGTGGCCACCACAGTCAACACCCTTCCCCCTGCAGTGTGTATGCTTTGCCCCTCCGCTTCGGTCCCGGCGTGGAAGACTAGGATGTCTGGATCAACCCGATCTAAGCCTGTGATAGGAAAGCCTACCTTATAGCTGCCGGGATACCCTCCTGAGGCCATCACCACTCCAACGCAAGCGCCATCGCTCCACTCAACCTTTGTCTGGTCCAAAGTGCCATCGACTACCGCCAGCATTATATCCACCATATCGCTCTTCAGAAGAGGGAGTTGAACCTGGGTCTCAGGATCGCCGAACCGGGCGTTGAACTCTAACACCTTGGGCCCGTCCGAAGTAAGCATCAGCCCGGCGTATAGCACACCTTTGTAGAGTTCCCCTTCCTGCGCCATTGCTTGTACCGCGGGCTCCAGAATAGTCTTGGTCAGTGTATTGCTCAACTCAGTATCGAAGAAACTGGGGGGGGCATAAACCCCCATACCCCCGGTATTGGGGCCAAAGTCCCGGTCAAACGCTCTTTTGTAGTCACGGGCAGGCACCATGGGAACAACGGTTTTGCCGTCGGTGAAGGCAAGCAGGCTCGTCTCCTGGCCAATCAAGCACTCCTCGACAAGCACATGATTGCCGGCATCTCCGAAAACACGCGCCTCCATAATATCGGATAGTGCTTTTAGAGCTTCCTCGGTCGATTGAGCGACTATCACGCCCTTGCCCGCCGCCAGCCCGTCAGCCTTGATTACCAAGGGTGGGCGCTGCTTCTTTGTGTAATCCCGAGCCTCGTCAAAAGAGGAGAAAACCGCACTCTTGGCGCAGGGGATGCCATACTTGTGCATGATCCTCTTGGCAAAGACCTTGCTTGACTCAATAAGAGCCGCCTCACCATTCGGGCCAAAGGCGGGTATGCCCAAGCCCTGCAGGGTATCGACTATACCCTCGGACAAAGGTGCTTCGGGGCCGATAACCACTAGGTCAACTTTGTAATCCTTGGCTGCCTTGGATAGAGCATCCAGGTCTGTGGGAAATATATCCAGGTTTCTGGCGATGGCTGCTGTACCGGCGTTACCCGGGGCAACGTAGACCTCTTCAACCCTATTGCTCTGGCGGAGCTTCCAGACCAGAGTGTGCTCCCTGGCTCCTCCCCCGACAACCATTATCCTCAGCAATCAGTATCTCCTCATCGAATGCTACACTTCTCGTCAAGCACCGCGAAGCCCCACACCATTCACTGGGGAACTGGGCAACTTGGCTTTTGGCATGAGGTGGTTTACTCCCACTCTATGGTCGAGGGGGGTTTTGAGGAAATGTCGTAGACTACCCGGTTTACCTCAGGCACCTCATTGACGATGCGGTTGGAGATTCGTGCCAGCAGGTCATACGGGAGACGCGCCCAATCAGCAGTCATGGCGTCCTCGGATGTTACTGCGCGTATTGCCACCATATAGCCATAGGTTCTGGAATCTCCCATCACGCCCACGCTCCTCACCGGAGTGAGCACGGCAAAGCTCTGCCATAGCTGGCGGTACAGATTAGCGGCCTTGATCTCGTCCATCACAATCCAGTCGGCAGCGCGGACGATATTCAATCTCTCTTCGGTCACTTCGCCGATAACACGGATAGCAAGCCCTGGTCCGGGGAAAGGCTGGCGGTAGACCATCTCTTCGAGCAACCCCAACGCCAATCCCACCTCCCGAACCTCATCCTTGAACAAATAGCGCAGGGGCTCTACCAGGGAAAGGCTCATAGTGCTCGGCAGCCCGCCCACATTGTGGTGGGTCTTTATCGTCGCCACCGCCCGATTCCCAGTGAAGGCGCTCTCGATAACGTCGGGATACAGTGTGCCCTGAGCCAGGAAATCGACCCGGCCGATCTTGGCAGCCTCCTCCTCGAAGACCTTAACAAACTCCTCGCCGATTATATGGCGCTTCTCCTCAGGATCGATTACACCGCTAAGTCTCTCCAGAAACCTGTCGCTGGCATCCACATGGACAAAACCCATCTTCATATTTTTCTGGAAGGTGTTGTTGATCCGCTCTGCCTCCTCCCGGCGCAGCAAGCCGGTATCGACAAAGATGCAGGTCAGTTGATCGCCCACAGCGCGGTGAATCAGGGTGGCTGCCACCGCTGAGTCGACCCCTCCGGAGAGGGCGCAGATAACCTTACCTGTTCCTACCTGGTTCTTGATTCGTTCTAGGCTTTCGGCAACGAAGCTGATCGGGGTCCAGGTGCCACTACAACCGCAAACCTTATAGAGGAAGTTTTGCAGAATATCCTTGCCCTGGGGAGTGTGAACCACCGCCGGGTGGAATTGCAAGCCGATGATCCCCTGATCGTTGCCCATAACAGCAATGGGGGCGTTGTCAGTATAGGCTAGCGAGATAAACCCCGCAGGCATATCTTCGATCAGGTCACCGTGGCTCATCCATACTGGTATGTCAGAGGGAAGGCCATCAAACAGAGGTGCGCTTACAGA
>QIGA01000198.1 GCA_003229915.1 Chloroflexota bacterium | reverse complement strand
TCTGTCTGGCCGAAGGCGTTGATGAACATCACCCCGGGGAAGACCTCTATCGCCTTCTTTATCACCTCGAAGGGCATAGGAGCCGCCCCGTACGTTATTACCCTGAGGCTGGAGAGATCGTATTTGCCGAAATCATTGTCATCGATGACCCGTTTCAGCATGGTGGGCACCAGCATGGCCCGATTGGCTTTCTCCTGCTGCACTATCTTCAACCACTCTTTCACCTCGAACTGCCTCATCATAGCCATGGTCCTGCCTCCGTAGATGGCAGCCATTACGGCCTGGACTCCCGCGACGTGGTACAACGGCACGGTGAGAACGTTAGTCTCCTCTATCTCGATATCTACGGGGGTTACATTGTTCAAGACGTACATCGAGAAGCTGTTGTGGGTCAAGGGAACCCCTTTGGGTCGTCCGGTAGTTCCCGCGGTGTACATGAGTATGGTGACGTCATCATCATCGATCTCGGTGAATACATCTTCGGGGGAGGCTGCAGCTAAAAGCTCGTTGTAGCTCGACATGCCTTCAGGCTTGCTCTCGTAGCAGATGAAATGCTTCGTCTGTGGTAGCTTTGAGCGCATTTCATTCACCATGCCGGCGTAGCGCTCACCGGCGAACAGAGCTTTGGCCTCACAGTTGCTTATCATATAGCTGAGCTCGTCGCTTTTAGCCCTGAAATTCAATGGCACGAAGATGGCGCCGAGTTTTGCCACCGCGAAGTAGGTCTCCACGAACTCATTGCAGTTGACCTGCAGGGCCGCTACCATATCGCCCTTTTGCACTCCGAGGCCGGCGAGGGCATTTGCCAGCCTGTTTGTCCGCTCGCTCAAGTCGGCGTAGATAAACTTCTTACCCTCGAAGGTTATCGCCGGCCTGTCGGGCACGATAGAGCTGGTTATCATGAGGAATTCTGTAGTGTTCATCCTTTCACCTCCTGATTTGACAACTTGCTAGTCTCTGCCGAGCTTGCTCTTGACCCTCTGCAATACTTCTGGCATGATCTCGCCGGCCTTGCCGCTGATGCGGATATGAGCGGCGTTGTCCAGTTCGGTTTCGCCCTCGTTTATAATGGCAACTTTGGCGCCGGAGTTCAGGGCGAATTGAGGCATGAGAGCGGCCGGATAGACCACGAGAGAGGACCCGATCACGATGCAGAGATCGCACGCGCGGGAGCGCTTCTCAGCCTCCATGGTCTCCCCCACCGGCATCGCCTCGCCGAAGAAGATGGCCTCCGGTTTCAGGATGCCACCGCACTGAACGCACTGCGGATCCTCAGCGCCGTTTTCAACCCACTTCTCGACCTCCTCAAAACGGTGACGGTCGCCGCAGGTAAGGCACTTCACCCATTGCATGTTGCCGTGGAGCTGGATAACCCTGTCTTCGGAGTTGCCCGCTTTCTGGTGAAGGCCGTCTACGTTTTGGGTAATGATGCAATCCAGCTTGCCGAGTTGCTCCAACTCAGCAACGGCGTAGTGGGCGGGATTAGGCTGAAAGTCGTCCCAACTGAATCCGAGGGTTTCCCGCATTTTCCAGAGCCTCTGTCTAGCCTCCGGGTCACTGATGAACTTCTGATAGGTGAAATCGCCGGGGTCATATTTCGTCCAGAGGCCATCAGTCCCCCTGAAATCGGGTATCCCCGACTCGGTGCTGATCCCCGCGCCGGTGAACACCACAACCCTTTGCGATTCTACGATGAGTTCCACAAGCTCGTCGATTAGCTGTTCCCGTGTTTTGCTGCCCTCGTTATCCATTTCGCACTCTATTCTACCAGTTTTGGCTGGTTGGTAAACTGAGGGCTCCTGCCCTCTCGATAAGCCCTGATGCCTGCCCTGGCGTCCTCTGTGGCAAGCACAGCGGAGAAAAGCTTGCTCTCCATCTCCAGTCCCTGATCCAGGCTGAGGTCGAGGCCGCGCCTAATCGCCTGCTTGGCGCATCTGACCGCTATCTGTCCACGGGACATTATCTTATGGGCAACATTCTCGGTGGTAGTGATAAGGTCGGGCCGTGATACTATTCGGTGGATTAGCCCCATGCGCAGGGCTTCCACAGCATTGATTATCTCACCGCTGAGTATAGGCGCAATGGCCATGCCGAGTGGCACCAGTCTGGGCATGGTCTGACTGCCTCCGGCGGTGGGGACCATGCCTATTCCCACCTCGGGCAAACCGAACCTCGCGTCCTCGGAGGCGATCCTGATATCGCAGCACATCGACATCTCCACCCCAGCACCCAGAGCGAAACCGTGAATGGCAGCGATGAGAGGCTTGGAGACGCCGAGGAACTGTCCCCAGAGGTCTCGTTCCCACCTGACTCTGCGTCCGATGGCTTGAGAGGGAACAGTGCCGAACTCGGTGATATCGGCTCCCGCAGAGAACCCCCTGTCCCCGGCCCCCGTGATGATTGCCAGCATCACCTCCGGGTCGTCGTCGATTGCGGGAAGAACCTCGTATAGCTCATCTCGCATCTTGATGTTAACGGCATTCAATGCCTGGGGACGGTTGAGGGTAATATAGGCTATGCCGTCACTTTTCTCGTAGATGATAGTTTCGAAGGCGTTCATGATGGCTTCGCTGGATATGCCTCTGCTAGCTCCTTTTCATATACAACTTCAACGACATAAGTGCTTGCGCATGGCGCATAGGGAAATTCGAAATGCTGATTTCTAAGCTCCAGGGACTCGTCTGAGAATTATGGGGTAGGTTGGAGCATTCGCTCTAGGCTCCCCCCGTTTTGTTGAGCTTTCGGACACCCTTCCAGACAAATTCAAAGGTCTAATGCTCAACACCCACCATTTGATGTGCTTGGAACTGTCTTGGTCATTTGAACTTTGAGCATTCGGTATTGTTTAGGATTTTGTGCTTCGAATTTGGTGGTTAATTACCGTTCAGGCGCAACTGTCTAATGCGTTATAGGTAGCTATTCTCCTTTGAACTGCGCCGTTCGTTTCTCCAGAAAGGCA